>JAAYAS010000388.1 GCA_012719255.1 Microbacteriaceae bacterium
GCGAAGCCGTTGCCGATGTAGCGGGTCGAGGGCAGGTGCGGACCGCGGCAGAGGTCGTACCAGCACGTCTCCCCCGTCTTCGGGTCGACGTTGTCGTAGATCGTGAGCTCGCCCTCGCCGACCTCGACGTTCTCGTTGTCGGCCGAGCCCGCCGAGCCCTTGAGCTGCACGAGCTCGAGCTTGTACGGCTCGGCGGCGAGCTCGTCCTGCGCCTCGGCGTCGCTGACGACCCGACGCGCGAAGCGCTGGCCCTGGCGCACGATTCGCTGGGCCTCCTTCTCGATCGCCTTGAGGTCCTCGGGGGTGAACGGCTCGTCGACGTCGAAGTCGTAGTAGAAGCCGTCGGTGATGAACGGGCCGATGCCGAGCTTCGCATCCGGGTGGAGGCGCTGCACGGCCTGGGCGACGACGTGCGCGGTCGAGTGCCGCAGGATGTCGAGGCCGTCGGGGCTGTCGATGGTCACCGCCTCGGCGACCTGGCCGGCGCGCACCTCGCGGAAGAGGTCGAGCAGCTGCCCGTCGACGCGCATCGCGATCACCGCCGGCTGCTTCGGCGCGTCGGCGAACAGCGCGAACCCGTCCGTCGTCTCGGTCGCCTCGACCCGGATCGGTGCGGCGGCGGGCTGGACGTCGGAGATGGTCACGTCGACTCCTTCTCGGTGAGCGGGGCTCGGGATGCGGTGGATGCGGGGTGCGGGGCGCGCGCCGTCGTCGCGGTGCGCGGTTGCCGCGGTCGATCGCCCAGTCTACGGCCGATCGGGCGCCGCGGCGGGCGGGTCAGCCGCTGATGACGGTGCCGCCGAGGGCCTCGACGTAGTGGTGCGGATCGGGCGTGTTGATGAGCCAGTCGGGGCCGGCGAGCAGGTGCGTCTCGGTCATCAGCGCGGTGGCGCGCTCGATCGCCTCGGCGAGCTGCGCGGGGTCGCGGTAGACGGCGATCACCGTGCGGTCGTCGCAGCGGCCGGCGTCGGCGTCGTAGTCGCCGGTCTCGATCGGCGCCCACTCGGGGCACTCGCCGCCGGCGGCGACGAAGGCGTCGCGGAGCTCCTCGACGCCGGAGTAGGTCGAGGGCGTGCCGGTGATCTCGGGGGCCGGCTCCCCCGGCCCCGCGCAGCCGGCGAGCGCGATCGCCGCGACGGCGGCGGCCGCGAGGGCGGCGGGGCGGACGCGGCGGGGCTTCGGGGTCATCGAGCGCATCCCCTCATCCTAGGCGAGCGCGGCGCGCGCCGCCCCGGCCGCGTCACTCGGCGGCGGTGCTCGCCGCGGCCTCGTCGAAGAAGCGGCGACGGCGGCGCAGCGACCAGGTGAAGTAGGCGATCGAGCCCCCGAGCATCACGGCGCCCGAGAAGCCGGCCATGCCGGCCTCGCCGGCGGCCTGGCCGCGCGCCTGGGCGCACGCCTGCTCGCGCAGCTCGAGCGGCACCTCGCTGTCGTCGACGAGCACCGCGGGTCGGGCGATCGAGCCGCACTGGTCGACCTGCGGGCGCTCGACGCCGACCGGGTAGAGCACGAGGAAGACGGCGGTGATGAGGATGCCGAGGCCGATGAGCCCGAGCGTCACCAGCACCGAGATCGGGAATCGCAGGGACGGCGGCCGCGGCGGCTCGTACTCGGGGTCGTTCGGGTCGGGGGCGCGCATCCCCCCACCCTATCCCCGGCCGCGCGGGCGCCGGACGGTTCGGGGGGTTATAGGCCAGAAAGTGTGTAGACGACCCGGCTCGTTCGGCACCAGCGCGCCGGACACACCGTCAGCGTCTTAC
>JAAYAS010000055.1 GCA_012719255.1 Microbacteriaceae bacterium
CGAGGCGCTCGCCGGCGCGTAGTCGGGCAGTCGGCACGGCGCGCGGCGCCCCTCCCCCTGCTGCGGCGGGAGGGGCGCCGCCGCGTTTCCCGGGCCGCGCGTCCCGGGCATGGAGCGCGCAGCACCCACGGCACGGCGCCACCCGACTGCATACCAGTGGTATGTGACCCTCTGGGTGACAAGTGACCTCGACACTGCAAGGTCACTTGTCGGCCCGGTGGTCACTTGTCGGCCGGAGGGTCGGATGCCACGCTCGGGTCGACGGCGCGGGGCGCCGGCGCGCGGCGCGTCAGAGCGCGCGGAGCACGACGGCGCTGCCCTGGCCGCCGCCGCCGCAGATGCCGACGGCGCCGAGCGCATCCGGGCCGAGCTCGGCGAGCTGCACGGCGAGCGAGCCGACGATGCGGGCGCCCGAGGCGCCGATCGGGTGGCCGAGGGCGATCGCGCCGCCGCGCGGATTGACGATCGCCGCATCCAGCCCGAGCTCGCGGGTCGACTGCAGGCCGACCGCCGCGAACGCCTCGTTGATCTCGACCGCCCGCAGCTCGTCGGCGCCGAACCCCGCCTTCGCGAGCGCCGCCTCGATCGCCCGCGCCGGCTGCGAGTGGAGGTGCGTGTCGGGCCCGGCGACGAACGCGGTCGCCTCGATGCGCGCGATCGGGCGGCGGTCGTGCTCGGCGGCCCAGCGCTCGCTGACGATCACGAGCGCGGCCGCGCCGTCGGTGATCTGCGAGGCGTTGCCGGCGGTGATCGTGCCGTCGGCGGCGAACGCCGGGCGCAGCTTCGCGAGCGATTCGGCGGTCGTGCCCTCGCGGATGCCGTCGTCGTCGGCGACGACCGCGTCGCCGCGGCGCGAGGCGATCGTGATCGGTGCGATCTCGGCGGCGCGCGCCTCGGCGGCGGCCGCCGCGCGGCGGTGCGACTCGGCGGCGAACGCATCCTGCGCGTCGCGGTCGAGGCCGAGCGTGGCGTTGCCCTGCTCGGTGAGCGAGCCCATCGAGGTCGCCGCGAACGCGTCGGTGAGGCCGTCGTGGTCGACGGTGTCGACGAACGTCGCCGCGCCGTACTTCACGCCGGCCCGCAGCGGGGCGACGTGCGGCGCGAGCGACATCGACTCCTGCCCCACGGCGACGACCACGTCGGCCTCGCCGGCGGCGATGAGCCGCGCGGCCTGCGACACCGCCTCGGTGCCCGAGAGGCAGACCGCGTTGATCGTCATCGCCGGCGCGCCGAGCGGGATGCCCGCGGCGACCGCGGTCTGCCGCGCCGGGTTCTGCCCCGCGCCCGCCTGCAGCACCTGGCCGGCGATGAGCTGGTCGACCTCGTCGGGCGCGACGCCGGCGCGCTCGAGCGCGGCGCGCACGGCGTGGGCGCCGAGCTCGACGGCGGTGAGCGAGGCGAGCTGCCCGGTGAACTTCGTGAACGGGGTGCGGGCGTAGCCGAGGATGCAGGCGGTCATTCGGAGCTCCAGTGCGATGCGGTGGTGGGATGCGGCGGGCGGCGATCAGCCGATGGGCTCGACGTCGCGCTGCTCGGGCTCGGTGGCCTCGCCGTCGAGCTGGATGCCGTTCGAGTACTCCATCGTGAACCCGTCGCCCTTGCCGTTGCTGCAGGTGACGCCGGTCTCGTAGTTGATCGAGCAGGTGTACTGGCCCGCGGTGATCGGCGCGTCGTACTCGACGACCTGGCCGCCCGCGAGGTCGCCCGTCGGGCAGGGCCAGTAGGTGCCGTCGGCGTTCACGCCCACGGCCGCGCCCGAGTAGCCGGGCCCGTAGCACTCGCCCTCGGGGAGGGCGAAGTTCCGCTCCATCACCTGGCAGACGGCGCCGCCTTCGGGGGTGATCTGGCAGCGGAGGTTGCCCGAGCCCGACATGAACGCGACCGGCTCGAACTGCTCGGGCTCGGGGGTCTCGTCGGTCGGCTCGGGGGCGGCCTCGGTGGTGGGGTCGCCGCCCTCGGTCGGCGCGTCGGTGGCGGGCGCCTCCTCGCTCGTGGTCGGGTCGCCCGCGATGGGCGCATCGTCGCCGCCGCCCACGAGGGCGCTGATGCCGAACGCACCGGCGATGAGCACGACCGCGGCGGCCGCGGCGATCGCGATGGTGCGCACGCCGCGGCGGCGCTGCTGGGCGTCGCCCGGGCCGGTCGGACCGCTCGGACCGCCGGGACCGCGAGCGCCGCCGTCGCCGCGACGGGGCGCGACGGGCGC
>JAAYAS010000056.1 GCA_012719255.1 Microbacteriaceae bacterium
TCGACGACTCGGTCATCTGTCGCACCTGCTCGTCGGTGAGGAACGGCGCGGGCGCCTCCTCGACGAGCTTCTGGTTGCGGCGCTGCAGCGAGCAGTCGCGGGTCGACACGACGACGACGTTGCCGTGCGCGTCGGCGAGGCACTGGGTCTCGAGGTGGCGGGGCTTGTCGAGGAACTTCTCGACGAAGCACTCGCCGCGGCCGAACGCCGCGACGGCCTCGCGGGTCGCCGACTCGAACGCGTCGGCGATCTCGGCCTCCTCGCGCACGATCTTCAGCCCGCGCCCGCCGCCGCCGTACGCGGCCTTGATCGCCACGGGCATCCCGACCTCGCGGGCGAAGGCGATGACCTCATCCGCGTTCTTCACCGGCTCGAGGGTGCCGGGCGCGAGGGGCGCGCCGACGGTCTCGGCGACGTGACGGGCGGTGACCTTGTCGCCGAGCGCCTCGATCGCCTCGGGCGAGGGGCCGATCCAGATGAGCCCGGCGCTCTGCACGGCGCGGGCGAAGTCGGCGTTCTCGGCGAGGAAGCCGTAGCCCGGGTGCACGGCGTTCGCGCCCGAGCGGCGCGCGACCGAGAGCAGCTTCTCGACGACGAGGTAGGTCTCGGCGCTCGTCGAGCCGTGCAGCGCGTAGGCCTCGTCGGCGAGCCGGACGTGCGGCGCATCGCGGTCCTGGTCGGCGTAGACGGCGACGGAGGCGATGCCGGCGTCGCGGGCGGCGCGGATGATGCGGACGGCGATCTCACCGCGGTTGGCGATGAGGAGCTTCGAGATTCGGGCCATGACTCCATAGCCTAAGCCCGCGCGGCGGCTCGTTGTTGGTGCCTGTGGACAAACCGGGGCCGGTTTCATTGCGCTTGCGTGCAATCCGGCGGGGGATGCGGGTGCGCGTCCTCCCGTGAATTCGACCGGTAGTTGTAGAAGCAACTCCCGGTCGAACTCTCGGGAAGGAGGTCAGGGGCGGGGGAGGCGGCGGCTCGCGATGATCGCGGCGACGGCGGGACTCGCGACCCGCACCCGCTCAGGTCATGCCGGGGAACTTCGGCATGTCGACGAGCCGCTCGACGGCCGCTCCGATGCGGAAGACCATTGCCTCGTCGAAGGGGTGGCCGACGATCTGGACGCCCGTCGGGACGCCCACGGAGGAGATCCCGCTCGGCACCGAGAGCACCGGGCACCTGTTGGCGATGTTGAACGGGCTCGTCATGTGCCCCTGCCAGTAATGGTCGAGTCGGCGGATGGCGCCGTCGGCGTCGACGAGTTCGAGGCCGTCGAGGTAGTCGCCGTCGGCCTCGAGCATCTCCATCGCCTGGGTGGGGGCGAGGAGCGCGTCGAGTCCGCTCATCGCCGTGGCGAGTTCCAGCTGCAGCTCGGTGTCGAGCTCGATCGAGTCGAGCATCGTGGTGCGCGAGGCGGCCTCGGCCGCCGTCGCGATGAAATCGCGCGTGTAGGCGGCCAGCGCGTCCTCGTGCCCGGCCGTGAGCCGTGCCATGGCCGGGCCGAGGATCTGCCCGAAGTGCGCGAACGAGATCGCGGAGATCCGCTCGGTCGTCCACGGCAGGCGTACGGGCACGATCTCCGCGCCGGCGCGCTCGAGGGCAGCGGCAACGCGCTCGGTGCTCGTCCGGATGCTCGAGGCGACGGGATAATCCCCGAGCGTCATCGACAGTCCGATTCGGAGTCCGCGGAGATCGCCGTCGGCGCGCTCGAGCGCCCCCTGCGCTCCCCAGGAGGTGTGGTCGAGGGGGTCGCGGCCGGACATGATCGAGGCGAGCAGGGCGGTGTCCGCCACGCTGCGGCCCATGGGTCCGTCGCCGCGGTACCAGTCCGCCGACAGCGGGGGGACGCCCGGGATGCGCCCGTACGGCGCCTTGTAGCCGACGGTCCCCGTGAAAGCAGCCGGGATGCGGGTCGAGCCCGCGATGTCGCTCGCCGTGGCGAGGGTCGCCATTCCCGCGGCGAGCGCCGCGCCGGCCCCTCCTGAGGAGCCGCCTGGGCTCGCATCGGTGTTCCAGGGATTTCGCGTCACGCCCCACAGCGCTGAATGCGTGACGGTTGCGCACGAGAACTCCGGTGAGGTGGTCCGGCCGTGGATAATGCCGCCCGCTGCGAGGATGCGGTCGACGACCGGGTGGTTCCGGTCCGCCCGCTCGCCGCGGCAGGCGAGCAATCCCTGCTCGAGCAGCCGACCGGCGATGCCGTGCTTCTCCTTCGTGGCGACGGGGATGCCGAGAAGGGGTGGGGTCGGTGCGCCTTCGCGCTTGGCGCGAGCATACGCGGCGTCCGCCGCAGCGGCATGCCCGGCCGCCTCGTCGAGCATCGTCTCGGTGAAGGCGTTGACTGGTCGGTGCTCCGTTTCAGCGTCGGCGCGGATGCGTTGCGCGACCGCGGCGAGGAGCTCGCTCGGTGCGAGCTCTCCGCTCCGGAAGGCCGCGGTCGCCGTCGTCGCGTCGATGAACGCGAGGTTCGAGTCGGTGACGACCGAGGAAGCCGGGCTCATCGCGCGGCCTCCGCTTCGACACGGTCGAGCGCGCCCTGGAGCATGCGCCACGCGACTTCCGAGAGGGCGGCGAGCCCGTTCAGCATGTCGGCGTCGCGGGTGAACTCGCGCTCGCAGTGGCTCACGCCGTCGACCGACGGGATGAAGATCATGAGGCTCGGCGTGATGCGGTTCATCGCGATCGAGTCGTGCCCCGCCATCGTGCGGATGCGGCGCACGCTGAGCCCGAGGTCGGCCGCGGTCTGCTCGACGAGCGCGACTCCGGCCTCGGGGAAGCGCTGGTGGTCCCGCACATCGAAGTCGGTGGCGGTGATCTCGAGGTCCTCCTCGGCCGCGACCCGCTCGATCTCCTCGAGCAGTCGGGCGCGGGCGGCCAGCACCGTGTCCTTGCTCACGGAGCGGAGGTCGGCGACGAGCCGGGCGTGACGCGGCACCACGATGGGTGAGTTCGGCTCGTGGGTGAAGCGCCCGACCGACGACACGAGCGTCTCAGGCTCGAACTCCGCGACCACCTCGCGCACCTTCAGGATGAGCCGGGCGGCCCCGACGAGCGCGTCGCGCCGATCGGCCATGGCAGTCGCACCCGTGTGCGACTGCTCGCCGTGGATCTCGATGTCGAGCTTCTGCGTGTACCAGCTGAAGTCGACGGCTCCGAGATCGATGCCCTCGCGCTCGAGGATGCGGCCCTGCTCGATGTGGATCTCGGCGTAGCCGGCGAGGGTCGGCCGGGAGCCCTCCCCGCGGTATCCGATCGCCTCGAGCGCCTCGGCGACGCTGACGCCGTCGAGATCGGTGGTACCGAGCATCTCGGTCTCGTCCATGATGCCGGCGAACACCGAGCTGCCCATGATCGAGGGGGCGAACCGCGAGCCCTCCTCGTTGAACCAGTTCACCACCGCGAGATTGCGGTCGGGGCGCGGCCCCTCCTCGGCGCGCCGCTGGATGCGGTCGGCGGCGTGGAGGGCGGCGATCACGCCGTACGCGCCGTCGAAGCGTCCGCCGAGCGGCTGCGAGTCGAGATGGGAGCCGAGCAGGAGGTACGGCGCATCGGGGACGAATTCGATGAGCGCGAACTGATTGCCGATTGCGTCGACACGATGCTCCCAGCCCCGGCGCTCCGCGAACTCGCGGAACCACTCTCGCGTGCGTCGGTCCTCCGGGGTCGCGGCCTGACGGTCGACGCCGCCGCTCGCGGTGGCGCCGATGAGGGCCACTTCGTGGAAGTCGGTGAGGAATGCTGCGTCGCTCATCGGCGGGCTCCCTTCTGGGCGTGCTTGAGCACTGGGTGGGTCTCGGGGACTCGCGTCACGACGATGACGACGAGGACGACGATCGCGAAGATCGAGATGAAGACGCCGGGGCTCGCCGACAGCTGCGTGGACTCGACGAGCCAGGTGCCGATGAACGGAGCGGTGCCGCCGAAGATCGCGTAGCCGACGTTGTAGCTCACGGCCGCCGAGGTGAAGCGCGTGCGGGTGGTGAAGATCTCGACGAAGAACGTGTAGCAACCGCCGCCGTAGACGCAGATGCAGAGGACGAAGACGAACTGGCCGACGAGCGCGAGTCCGAGGACGCCCGAGGTGACGAGCATGAACGCCGGCACCGCGACGAGCGCGATCACCACGGCGCCCCAGATCAGCATCGGCCGACGCCCGACGCGGTCGCCGATGAGACCGGTGATGGGCAGCACGAGCGTGTAGAGGAGCATGGCGCAGGCATTGATGAGCAACGACTGCTCGCGTTCGAGGTTGCCGGCGGTCTGTACGTAGGCGACGAAGTAGCCGGTGAGGAAGTAGAAGCCCATGGCGGTGAGGCCCATGACCATGACGACCTGGAGCATCTGGCGCCAGTTCTCGCGGAAGGCATCGCGGATCGGCGTGTGCTCGGCCTCGGCGCGGTTCGCGACCACCTGCTTGAAGGCGGGCGACTCCTCGGTCTGCGAGCGGATCCACAGTCCGAACAGCGCGAGCGGCAGCGCCACGAGGAAGGGGATGCGCCAGCCCCAGGAATCGAAGGCCTCCGCCGGGAGCGACGTCGAAAGGGCCAGGATGAAGGCGCCGCCGACGACCGACGGCAGGGCGGTCGCCGCGAGCGTGATGTTCAGCCAGAAGCCGCGACGATGTTTGGGTGCGTGCTCGAAGACGAAGGCGGGCGCCCCGACCGACTCCCCACCAGCCGAGAACCCCTGCAGCAGCCGGCACAGCACGAGGAGGATCGGCGCGAGCACGCCGATCTGCGCGTAGGTCGGCAGCAGACCGATCCCCGCCGTCGCGATGCCGATGGTGAGCAACGTGATGTAGAGCACGGGCCGGCGGCCGTAGCGGTCGCCGAGCGCGCCGAAGAAGAGTCCGCCCAGCGGGCGGATGAAGAAGGCGACGCCGAAGGTGGCGAACGTCGCAAGTAGGCCGGCTACGACGTTGTCGCCGGGAAAGAACAGCCGCGAGAGGGTCAGCGCCGACAGTCCGTAGAGGCTGAAGTCGTAGAACTCGATGAACTGGCCCACACTGCCCGCGAGCAGCACCTTCCGTTTCCCGCGGTCCATCCGTTTCCGCTCCGCAGTGGGCAGTGGACCCGTCAGGACATTGACCGGATCGGTGGGCGGGGCGGTCAGGGTGGAGGACTTTCGGGGATCAGAATGCAGCGACATTGCATGCTCCTCACTCGTGAGTCGCTTCCGTGGGTCGGCGGCGTTGCCGGTTCCGGAGCGGTCCGCCCAGCATCGGCCGACGATGGGGTTCGCGTCCAACGAAACCTTTCGTTGGCATGCATCGATCGAATCGATGCGTGGGGCGGGTTCGCTCACCGCCCCGGGGCGCGCGGTGCGCTTTCGCCGCTCCCCACCCCGTAGAGGTCGACGCAGAGTTGCTCGAACGCGAGCGACTTCCGTGTTGGGACCGAGTTCCGGGGCCGCACCAGGAGGAGCTCCGTCGGGGGCAGATCGTCACTCAGGGCGATGGGCACCACCCGAGTGCCGGCGTAGGTCATCCCGTGCTCGACCCAGTGGTTGAGCACCGAGTACCCCTGGCCGAGCGCGACGAACGAGCGCACGGTCTCGTATCCCAGCGGAGCGTGGCGGACCTTCGGCTCGATTCCGAGACGGGCGAAGAGGCTCAAGTAGTAGTCGCGCGTGTGCGGGATGCTCAGCAGGATGAGCGGCTCGTCGGCGAACTCGCGCAGACTCGCCTCGGCGCGGCCTGCGGAGCGGTGCCCCTCGGGCACGATGACGTGCGGCGGGATGAGATCGATCACGCGTCGCGAGTAGTCGTCGCCGACGCCGAGGTCGTACATGAGCGCGACCTCGCAGCGTCCCGTGCGCAGCGCGTGCTGCAGGGACTGCTGATCGCCCTCGAGAAAGGTGAGCGCGACCCGAGGGTGCCGCTGCTCGAACTCGTGGAGGAGCGTCGGCGCGCGGAACGGCGTGATCGGCGCGTAGATGCCGACGGTGAGCTCGCCTGCGAGCTCGGTCGGCTCGTCGTGCAGCGAATCGCCGAGCAGGTCGGCGTCCTCGAGCAGTCGCAGGCTCCGGGTGAGGAGGGCCCGACCGGCGTCGGTCAAGCGCAGGCCCCTGCGGGGAAGGCGGTCGAAGAGCTGCGCGTCCACTTCGCGTTCGAGCTGCGAGATGGCGCTCGACAGCGTCGACTGCGTCACGCTGAGCTCGGTCGCCGCATGCGTCATGTGCTCGAGTCGGGCGACGACGACGAAGTAGCGCAATTGGGTCAGAGTGAAAGACGCGGGCACGCCGCAATTGTCGCAACCTGGCCGCGTGGGTCGCTGTATGCGGCGCCCCTTTGACTCGGGGGCGATGCGCGACAGGCGCGCCACCATGCGATCTCCGCAGGCCTCATCCAAAGGCCGTGTCGTGCCCCGCGTCCTCCACTCTGCTAGGCGAAGCGCGCTGTCCAAGCCGTTGCGAACAGCGTGGATGCGCGTGTGCTCGGCCACCAGGTTTCGACTGGGAGTGTTGCAGCTGCAACTCCCAGTCGGAGGTCAGGGGCGGGGGAGGCGGCGGCTCGCGATGATCGCGGCGA
>JAAYAS010000057.1 GCA_012719255.1 Microbacteriaceae bacterium
CCGGCGGGGAAGGCCCGCGGCGGGACTCCTCCCGACCGCGATCTCCCGACGGTAGGCCGCCTCGGCGCGGAGGATCTCGAATGCGGGGACCATGGGCGCTCCAAAGGCTGGGTCGGGCGGGGACGTCTTCCAGCGTCCCGGTCGCGGCCCCGGCGGCGATCCGCCGCTCGGCCGCCGATGGCTCATCCGATCGGCGGCCGGGCCATCGGCCGCGCCCGTCGCCGTGGATGCCGGGCGGGTCAACCGAGGATGCCCTGCTCGTAGGCGGCGGCGACCGCGGCGGCGCGGTCGACCGCCCCGAGCTTCTCGAAGATGTGGGTCATGTGCGTCTTCACGGTCGCCTCGCTGATGAACAGCTCGTTCGCGATCCGCCGATTCGACATGCCCTTGGCGACGAACCGCAGGACTTCGCGCTCCCTGGCGCTCAGGCGCGCACGGGTGCCGGGGTTGCGGACGTGCGAGGCGAGGCGGGTCGCGATCGCCGGCGAGAGGACGGTCTCGCCCGCCGCCGTGGCGCGGACCGCGTCGATGAGCGTCTCCGCCGACGCGTCCTTGAGCAGATAGCCGGCGGCTCCGGCCTCGATGGCGGCGATGGTCGCGGAATCCGTGTCGTACGTGGTCAGCACGAGCACTGCGGCCGCGAGGCCGCGCTCCTTCATCGCGCGCACGGCATCGACGCCGCCGCCGCCGGGCATCCGCAGGTCCATGACGACGACGTCGGGCTGCAGGGCGGCGGTCATGCGCACCGCCTGCGGGCCGTCCGCCGCCTCACCGACGACCTCCACCCCGGGGGCGGTGGCGAGGGTGGCCGATACGCCGTCCCTGACGACGGGGTGGTCGTCGACGACCAGTACGCGGATCATGCGGCCTCCTGGGGCAGTGCGGGCAGGTGCAGGGAGATGGCGGTGCCGCTCCCCGGGCGGGTCTCGACATTGAGGGCCCCGTTCAACCGGGTTGCGCGCTGCCGCATCCCCCGCAGGCCGAACGACGTGGCTCCCGCCTCCACGGCGGGGTCGAATCCCGCTCCGTCGTCGCGCACGTCCAGGGCGATCTGATCGGCGTCGTAGGTCAGCGTCAGGCCCACGCGTTCGGCATCCGCGTGCTTCCCGACGTTCGCGAGCGCCTCCTGCGCCACGCGGAGCACGGTGGCCTCAACCTCCGGATGCAGGGCGCGCACGTCGCCGGTCACGATCACCCGCGCGGTCGGCGAGTGGTCCTCGCGCCAGTCGTCGACCAAGGCGACGACGGCCTCGGCGAGGCCTGTGGAGCTCAACGGCGCGGGGGAGAGGTCGAGCACGGAGCGCCGGGCCTCGGCGAGCGCGCTGCGGACGAGATCGGTGGCCCGATCCACGCGCGGATTCGCCGCCCCGCCGGATTGCGCGGCCTGCAGCTGGGCGAGCGCGCCGGCGAGGCTCTGCGCGATGGTGTCGTGGATCTCGCGCGCGAGCCGCTGGCGCTCGTCGAGGACGCCCGCGCGGCGCGCCTGCTCGACGACGGTGCCGTGCAGCTCCGCGTTCTCCTGCGCCGTGCGCTCCAGGTGCCGGTTGACCCGGCCCAGCTCGGCGATCATCGCGGCCTGCTCCTCGGCCCGTCGCCCCATCTCTGCCTGGAGCCGCTCCACCACGAGCGCGAGACCGAGGTTCACGACGAGGAGCGCGCCGAGCAGCATCCATCCCAGCGGGCCGTCGGGCGGGAGACCGCCCGACTGGGAGCCCGCCAGCGTGACGGCGATGGCGACCATGCCGACGCGCCGCTGCCATGGCCGCTCGAGGCGGCCGAGATCGAGGTATCCGGCCCATGCGTAGATCCCGAAGAAGGGGTTGATCCAGGTGAGGGCGAACGCCGCGATCGTGCGTCCGGTGAAATGGATCGCCGTCGTCGTGCCGGTCTGCCGCGGGCGAGGCCGGCGGATCGTCCACCACCACGACCATGCGGCCGCGGCGACGACGAGGGCGGCCTGGACCGCGAGCCACCACGGGGTGCCGACGTCGAAGAACCGCGCCGTCGAGAACGCGGTCGCCGAGGCGAGCGCGAGCAGCGCGAGCACCGCGTGCGGCACCCGCCGCTCCC
>JAAYAS010000058.1 GCA_012719255.1 Microbacteriaceae bacterium
CTCGCCGGAGTACTCGCCGATCTCGTCCTCGGTGAGCGTGGTGCGCCGCAGCAGCTCGGCGCGCCACTGCCGGGCCGAGACGGTGTTCGTCACGAGGATGAGCGTGCTCGTATCGGCGGCGGCCATCGCGCCGGCGCCGACGATCGTCTTGCCGGCGCCGCAGGGGAGGACGACCACGCCCGAGCCGCCGTCGAAGAACTGGTCGACCGCCTGCCGCTGGTAGTCGCGCAGCGCCCAGCCGTCCTCGACGAGGTCGATGTCGTGCGGTGTGCCGGGGGTGTAGCCGGCGAGGTCGTCGGCGGGCCAGCCGAGCTTCACGAGCTGCTGCTTCAGCGAGCCGCGCGCCCAGGCGTCGACGCGGAAGGCGCCGCCGGGGCCCTCGGCCGGCAACCGCTCGAGCAGCATCGGCGCGATCTTCGCGTTGCCGGCCACCTGGGTGAGCACCGCGTCGTCGTCGGAGCGGAGCAGGAGGCCCTCGTCGTCGCGCTCGATGACGAGCCGGCCGTAGCGGTCGACGGTGTCGCGGAGGTCGACGGCGACGGCGTCGGGCACCGGGAACTTCGCGTACCGGTTCAGGGTGTCGAGCATCTCGTCGGCGCTGTGGCCGGCGGCGCGCGCGTTCCACAGGCCGAGCCGGGTGATCCGGTAGGTGTGGATGTGCTCGGGGGCGCGCTCGAGCTCGGCGAACACGGCGAGCTCGTGGCGGGCGTCGTCGGCCTGCGGATGGGCGACCTCGAGGAGCACGGTGCGGTCGCTCTGGACGATGAGAGGGCCGAGAGTCATAGCGTTCCATTGTACGCGGCGGCCCGCCCGCGCCGCCGCCGCGCGGCGCTACAGCTCGTCGACGGCGACGATCGACGAGAGCGGCAGCGTCCGCTCGACCTCGGCCTCGGCGTCGCGGGCGCGCACGCGCTGCGGGGCGACGGCGGTCGGCACGAGCCGCAGGGTCTGCGTGGTGGCGGCGTCGATGCGCACGGTGACCGCGACCGGCGCCTTCGCGCGCCGGGCGAGCTCGAGGCGGCGGCGCAGCCAGGTCGCGCGGTCGTCGCCGTCGTCGCCGGCGGCGGCCTGCTCGGCGAGCTCGGTGGCGGTGCGCGCCACCGTCTGACCCGGCTCGGGGGAGTGCTCGGGCGCCGTCGACGGGGCGAGCAGCGGCAGGATGCGGCCGGCGGCGTCCTCGGGGGCCGCGGGGTAGCGGGCGTCGACGAGCGACTTCACGACCGCGGCGGGCGACACCGAGGTCTCGAGCTCGTCGTCGACCGGCCGCAGCCCGAGCGGGCGCAGGCCGGCGTCGATGCGCAGCGCGTCGAGGATCCCGGGCTCGAGCGCGCGCACGCGAGCGACGGTGCGGCCGCCGCGGTCGTGCTCGCGCACGCGCACGCGGCCGAAGCGCTCGGCGGTCGCGCCGATGAGGTAGTCGACCGGCTGCGGCACCCCGGTGAGGGAGAGCTCGGCGAGCAGCTCCCGGATCTCCGCCTCGCGCATCCCCTCGCCGAGGGCGTCGGCGATCGAGTCGGCGGTGATGCGGTACTCGCTCGCGAGGGCGCGCCGCTCGAGGACGGCGACGCGGCGGAGCCGGGCGTCGAGCGCGGCGGGCAGCGGCCCGGGCGCGATGATCGTCTGGTCGGGCTGCAGGTAGACCTGCGTCACCTCGGCGGGGAAGGCGGCGGCGAACCGCGCGGCGGCGGCGTCGACGCGGCCGTCGAGCACCTCGGCGCCGGCGGCGGTGAGCGCGCCGCGGTCGGCGATGCCGAGGGCCTCGGCCGCGGCGATGCGGGCGGCGGGGTCGCCGGGGAGGGTGATGGCGGCGGTCCCCGGCGCCGCGCCGTCGACCTCGTCGGTCCCGCCGTCGGCATCGGGCGCGGCGGGCAGCGGGAACTCGCCGCCGAGCCCGTCGACGAGCTCGGCGACCTCGGCGAGCCGCTGCTCGCCGAGCCAGGCGTCGACGAGCGCGCGCCAGCGGTCGATCGCGGGCAGCTCGACGAGCCGGCGGCCGGCGGCCGTGGGGTGCCAGACCTCGTCGAGCGGGGCCATCAGCCCGGCGGCGTGCAGCCAGCGGTAGACGGCGCCGACGAGCGCGGCGTCGCGGTCGAGCTCGGCGGCGAGCCGGCGCACCTCGACGCCGCTCATCCGCACGCCCTCGCGGGTGGTGCGCACGACGCGCGGAGCGGCATCGAGGAGGGCGAGGGCGTCGACGGCGAGCACGGCCGCCTCGTGCGCGGCGGCGGCGCCGGCGTCGTCGGCCTCGGCGCCGGGGGCGAAGCGGGGCACGGCCGGCAGCGCCGCGTCGAGCGCGCGGGCGGTCTCGGGCAGCGGCTCGGGGGCGCCGCCGTCGACCTCGACGGCGAGCATCAGCCCGGCGGCGCGCTCGAGCGCGGCGGGCTCGCGGCGCCGGAGATCGCGGAGCGTCGGCCAGTCGAGCCGGGCGAGCGCCTCGGCGACGTGCCGGGGCGCGTCGAGCCACTCGGCGAGATCGAGCAGATCCCCGACGGCCCGGGCGTTCACCCGCCGGGCCTGCAGCAGTCGCGCGAAGCCGGGCTCGTCGAGCCGGCGCAGCGCGGCGAGGATGCGGAGGGAGTCGGGGAGCTCGACGGGGGTCATCGTCACCGGTTCGCGCGGCGGTTCGAGAGCATCCGCACGAGCAGCAGGGCGACGACCGAGAGGAAGGCGATGCCGAAGCCGTAGTAGCCGACGGCCATGAGCGCATCCCAGTACCAGGCGGGCGGGTCGCCGTACTCGGCGCCGACGAGCGGGGCGATGAAGACGATCGCGAGGCTGATCAGCGCGAGCGCCGCGACGGTGATCGCGGTGTAGGCGAGCACGCGCTCGACGCGGCCGATCGGCGCGTCGGTCCGCTCGTCGCTCGGCTGCGGCGTGGTCATCGGCTTCTGGGTGGGCACCGGATCAGCCTAGACGACTCGGCGGGCGCGGGGCGCGGGGCGATAGAATGGCCCATTCACGCATGAGGCCGCGACGAGCGCGGCGAACGAGGAGTGAGCATGCCCACCGGCAAGGTGAAGTTCTACGACGCGGACAAGGGGTTCGGGTTCATCCAGGGCGATGACGGCGCCGAGGTGTTCCTGCACGTCACCGCGCTGCCGCCCGAGGTGACCGCGCTGAAGGCGGGCACCCGGCTCGAGTACGGCATCGCCGACGGCCGCCGCGGCCCGCAGGCGCTGTCGGTGCGGCTGCTCGAGGCGCCGCCCTCGGTGACCCGGATGCACCGCAAGCCGGCCGACGACATGGCCGTCATCGTCGAGGACCTCGTGAAGCTGCTCGACCGCGTCGGCGGCCAGCTGCGCCGCGGCCACTACCCCGGCGGCCAGCAGGGCCGCCAGATCGCCGCGATGCTGCGCCGCGTGGCGGATGATCTCGATGCCTGAGCCCGCCGAGGAGGCCCCCATGACCGAGACCGATGCGACGACCGGCACCGATGCGACGACCGAGCCGGATGCGGGCGAGCAGGACGCGCTCGACGTCACCGAGCACCGGCTGCACGAGCTGCCGCACGAGACCGTCGCCTTCGAGCGCTCGCCGGTCGAGGCCGCCCCGGCCCCGCTCGGGCAGGCGCCGGCCGACGACGAGCTCGCGGCCGCCATCCGCATCGCCGAGTCGGCGCTCGACGAGGTGACCTCGCCCGATCGGGTGGGCGCGTTCGTCGACGTCGTCGATGGCGGCGACGGCGTCTACTCGCTGCGCTTCACCACCTCGACGCCGGGCCACACCGACTGGCTGTGGACCGTGACGATGGTGCGGCTCGCCGACGCCGAGGCGCCGACGGTGCTCGAGTGCTCGCTGATGCCCGGCGAGGGCTCGCTGCTCGCCCCGGCCTGGGTGCCGTGGGCCGAGCGGCTCGCCGAGTACCGGGCGACGCACGACCGGGACGGCAACCCGCTGCCCGAGGGCGACGAGGCGGCCGAGGGCGCGGAGGACGGCGAGCCGGCCGAGCCGCGGCCCGAGCGGAGCCGCTCGACCGGCCGCACCCGCACGCGCCGCC
>JAAYAS010000059.1 GCA_012719255.1 Microbacteriaceae bacterium
AGCCGCTGCCCGGCGTCGAGGCGATCGTCGCCGAGCGCTCGGGCAACCTCGTCGGCTTCGCCGTCTCGCAGCCGTCGATGTCGGCGCTCGACGGCCGGCGGCGCCTCGATGTGCCGACGCTCTACGTCGAGCGGCTCGACCACGACGGGCAGGCCCTCGAGGCGCTGCTCGAGGCGCTCCACGCGCGGGCCGCGCGGCTCGGCGCCGACCGGCTGCGCTGGGAGTTGCCCGGCGGCGCCCGGGAGGCGCAGCACCGCTGCGAGCGCCTCGGCACCCGCACCGACGACCTCGTCTACGAGACCCCGGTGCAGGGCCGCTGATGCGCATCGGCTCGCGCTGGCGCGCCGGCGAGGCCCCGCCCGCCTGACTGCCGGCCGCGTTCGTCGCGGCCATCGGCACGGCCGAAGTGCCCGACGGCTGGTGGACCCTCACCTGGCTCGAGGGCCGGCCGATCGCCGAGCACGACTCCGGTGAGCGGCTCGCGCTCGGGCCCGACGGCGCGGTGCGCTCGGGGCCGGACGCGGGCATCGATCCCGCGCTCGACCCGTCGCTCGACGACGAGGACGACTGGCTCGCCTGAGCCGGAGGCGCGCCGCACCGCTCAGCGGTGCGTGAAGTCGGCCGGCCGCTTCTCGACGAACGCGGCCATGCCCTCCTTCTGGTCGTCGAGGGCGAACAGCGCCGCGAACGCGCGCCGCTCGGCGCGCACGCCCTCCGACAGCGGCACCTCGAACGCCGAAAGCACCGCCTCCTTCGCCGCGTAGGCGACCGGCAGCGACATCCCGGCGATCGTCGCGGCCGCATCCATCGCCTCGTCGAGGAGCCGCTCGGCCGGCACCACGCGCGCGACGAGCCCGAGGCGGAGGGCCTCGTCGGCGCCGATCGTGCGGCCGGTGAGGATGAGGTCCATCGCCGCAGGCTTGCCGACGGCGCGCACGAGCCGCTGCGTTCCGCCCATGCCGGGCATGATTCCGAGCTTGATCTCGGGCTGGCCGAACTTCGCGGTGTCGGCGGCGATGATGAAGTCGCACATCATCGCCACCTCGCAGCCGCCGCCGAGCGCATAACCGGCGACCGCGGCGATCACCGGCGTGCGGAGGCGGGCGAACTCGTCCCAGCCGGCGAACAGTCCGTCGACGTAGGCGTCGCGGAACGAGAGGTCGGCCATCTCCTTGATGTCGGCACCGGCCGCGAACGCCTTCGCCGAGCCGGTGAGCACGATCGCGCCGATCGCGTCGTCGGCGTCGAAGGCGCGCGCCGCCTCGACCACCTCGCGCATCAACGCCCCGTTGAGCGCGTTGAGCGCGTCGGGGCGGTGCAGCTCGATGCGCGCGACGCGGCCGCGCACCTCGACGCGGAGGCACTCGTAGTCGCGGGAGGCGGCGGTCGCGGCGGGGGTGTCGGTCATCGTGGGGGCTCCTCGGGATCGGCGCTCGGCCCGGCGGCGGTGCCGGGCCGGATCTCGATGATCGCCGATGCCGACCGGGATCGGGCTCACAACGACGCGGCGCTACGCTGACCGGCGTGACCGACACCTCGCCGAGCCCCGCCGCCGGGCTCCCCACCGACAACCCCTTCGCCGCGCCCTCGCCGCTGCCGTTCGGCCTGCCCCCGTTCACCGAGATCCGCGACGAGCACTTCGCGCCCGCCCTCGACGCCGGTTTCGCGCAGCAGCGCGCCGAGGTCGAGGCGATCGCCGCGAACCCCGAGCCGCCGACCTTCGCGAACACCGTCGAGCCGCTCGAGCGCTCGGGCGCGCTGCTCGGCCGCGTGCTCGCCGTGCTCTGGGCGCGCGCCTCGGCCGACGCCACCGACGCCGTGAACGCGCTGCGCGAGCAGTACGCCGGCCCCGTCGCCGCCCACTTCGACGCCATCGCGCTCGACCCCCGCCTCGCCGAGCGCATCCGCGCGCTCCACGACGGGCTCGACGCGCCCGGCGACGGCGCCGCGCTCGACGCCGAGCAGCGCGCCCTCGTCGAGCGGCTCCACCTCGAGCGGCGCCTGGCCGGCGCCGGACTCGACGAAGACGACCAGACCGAGCTGCGCCGCATCAACGAGCGGCTCGCCGAGCTGTCGACCCGGTTCGTGACGAACCTGCAGGCCGACACGAACGAGCTCGCAGTACGCGTCGACGACCCCGCCGAGCTCGACGGGCTCGGCCCCGACGAGCGCGCCGCCGCCGAGCAGGCCGCCCGCGACGCCGGCCACGACGGCTGGCGCATCGACCTGCCGCTCTACACCGGCCACCCGTGGCTCGCGCAGCTGCGCGACCGCGACCTGCGCCGCCGCATCCACGATGCCTCGCGCTCACGCGGCTCGTGCGGCGACGAGCACGACAATTCGGCGATCGTGCTCGAGATCGTGCGGCTGCGCGCCCGCAAGGCGCGGTTGCTCGGCTACGAGCACTACGCCGATCTCGTCGCCGCCGACGCGATGGCGGGCACCGCGGCGGCGATCGAGGCGCGGCTGCGGATGCTCGCGGTGCCGGCGGTGCGCAACGCGCGCGCCGAGCTCGATCGCATCCAGGCCTTCGCCGACGCCGAGCGCACCGCCGCCCACGACGAGCCCTTCGCGATCGAGGCGCACGACTGGGTGCACTACCAGGAGCGGCTGCGCGCCGAGCAGGCCGACTTCGACACCGGGGCGCTGCGGCCCTGGTTCGAGCTCGACCGGGTGCTCGTCGACGGCGTGCTCTTCGCCGCCGGGCTCGCCTACGGGCTCTCGTTCGAGCCGCGGCCCGACCTCGCCGGCGACCACTCGCAGGTGCGCGTCTGGCTCGTGCGCGACGCCGACGGCGCCGAGCTCGGGCTCTACCTGCTCGACCCGTACGCGCGCGCGACGAAGCGCGGCGGCGCGTGGATGTCGACCTACGTGCAGCAGAACGAGCTGCTCGACGAGCGCACGGTGGTCTACAACGTGCTCAACGTGCCCGAGCCGCCCGCCGGCTCGCCGACGCTGCTCACCCTCGACGAGGTCGAGACGCTCTTCCACGAGTTCGGGCATGCGCTCCACGGTCTGCTCGCCCACGTGCGCCACCCGCACTTCGGCGGCACGAACGTGCGCCGCGACTTCGTCGAGTTCCCGAGCCAGGTGAACGAGCTGTGGCTGCGGCATCCGGCGGTGCTCGCGAACTACGCGCGCCACCACGTCACCGGCGAGCCGCTGCCCGCCGAGCAGGCCGAGCGGCTGCGCGCGCCCGAGCACTTCGGCGAGGGGTTCGCGACCTCCGAGTACCTCGCCGCCGCCGCCCTCGACCTCGCCTGGCACACGCTCACCGTCGAGGAGGCCGACGCGGTCGCCGACGTCGGCGAGTTCGAGCGCGAGGCCCTCACCCGCGCGGGGCTGCTGCTGCCCGAGGTGCCGACCCGCTACTCGACCTGCTACTTCCAGCACATCTTCGAGGGCGGGTACGCCGCCGGCTACTACGGCTACATCTGG
>JAAYAS010000060.1 GCA_012719255.1 Microbacteriaceae bacterium
GGGCCCGGTGTTCACGAACCTGCTGCTCGCCGACGAGATCAACCGCACGCCCCCGAAGACGCAGTCGTCGCTGCTCGAGGCGATGGAGGAGCGGCAGGTGTCGGCCGACGGCGTCACCCGCCCGCTGCCCGAGCCGTTCATGGTCGCCGCGACGATGAACCCGATCGAGTACGAGGGCACGTACACGCTGCCCGAGGCGCAGCTCGACCGCTTCCTCATGAAGCTCGTGCTCGACCTGCCGCCGCGCGACGCCGAGTTCGAGGTGCTCCGCCGGCACTCGCTCGGCTTCAGCCCCCGCGATCTGCGGGCCGCCGGCGTGCGGCGCGTGCTCGACCGCGACGGCATCGCCCGCGCCGCCGAGGCCGCGCAGGCCACCGAGGTGGCGAACGACGTGCTCGCCTACGTCGTCGACCTCGCCCGCGCGACGCGCCAGTCGCCGTCGGTGCGGATGGGCGTCTCGCCCCGCGGCGCCACCGCGATCGTGCGCGCGGCGAAGTCGCTCGCCTACCTCTACGGCTACCCCGCCGTCACCCCCGACCACGTGCAGCGGATGGTGCTGCCGGTGTGGCGGCACCGCATCGCGCTCGAGCCCGAGGCCGAGCTCGAGGGCGTCTCGGCCGACTCGGTGCTGCGCTCGATCATGCAGCAGGTGCAGGTGCCGATCTAGCGATGGCGATCAGCGGACTCTACGCCGGGCTCCTGCTCGTCGGGCTCGTGCCCCTGGTGCTGCTCGGGCGCACGCCCGGGCTCGCCTTCGGCACGCTCGGCGCGGTGCTCGCCGTGTGGCTGCTCGCCGGCCTCGTCGACCTGCTGCTCGCGGCGCCGCCGCGCCGCGTCGGCATCGAGCGCGAGCTGCCCGACCGGGTGCGGCTCGGCGAGACGCTCACCTCGACCGTGCTCGTCACCAACCTCGGCGGTCGCGCGCTGCGCGGCGAGCTACGGGATGCGTGGGAGCCGTCGGCGGGCGCCGGCAGGATGCGCGAGCCCGTCCGCATCCCCGCCGGCGAGCGGCGCGCGGTGCGCACCCGGATGCGCCCCTGGCGCCGCGGCGACCGGCGCAGCGAGGTCGTCGTGCTGCGCTCGTGGGGGCCGATGCGGCTCGTCGCCCGCCAGGCGACGCTCGTCGCCCCCGGCCGGGTGCGGGTGCTGCCGCCGTTCCACTCGCGCCGGCACCTGCCCTCGCGGGTCGCGCGGCTGCGCGCGCTCGACGGCGCGACGACCCTGCAGGTGCGCGGCCAGGGCACCGAGTTCGACTCGCTGCGCGACTACGTGCGCGGCGACGACGTGCGCTCGATCGACTGGCGCGCCACCGCCCGCAAGCAGGACCTCGTCGTGCGCACCTGGCGGCCCGAGCGCGACCGGCGCGTGGTGATCATCATCGACACCGGCCGCACCGCCGCCGCGCGCATCGACGACGAGACCCGGCTCGACACCTCGATCGAGTCGGCGCTGCTGCTCGCGGCGCTCGCGAGCCGCGCCGGCGACCGGGTCGACGTGCTCGCCTGGGACCGCCGCGTGCGCGCCCGCGTGCAGGGCGCGAGCGGCCCGACGCTGCTCTCGCGCATCGTCGACGCGATGGCGAACGTCGAGCCCGAGCTCATCGAGACCGACTGGTCGGGCGCCGCCGGCCTCGTGCGCGGCATCACGAACCACCGCGCGCTCGTCGTGCTGCTCACCACCGCCGACCACGCCGGCGCCTCGCGCTCGCTGCTCGAGGCGCTGCCCGAGCTCACCCGCAAGCACCTCGTCGTCGTCGCCTCGGTGACCGACCCGGCCGCGCTCGAGCTCGCCGCCGGCCTCGACGACCGCGAGGCGGTCTACCGCGCCGCCGCGGCCGAGCGCTCGATGCTCGACGCCGAGCGGGTGCGCCGCGCCGTCGTGCGGCAGGGGGCGGATGCGATCGCCGCCGGCCCGTACGATCTGCCGCCCCGGCTCGCCGACCGCTACCTCGAGCTGAAGAAGGCCGGGCGGCTCTGACCGCGGCCCGCGGCGGCCCTAGTCGGCGTAGACCTTCGAGTAGCCGGCCTCGATCGGCGGAGCGTCGCCGTCGTGGCCGGCGCGGTGAGCGCGCCGGCCGAGCACGAGGGAGTAGGCGAGGTAGGCGGCGAGCACGATCGCGCCGATGCCGATCTTCACCGCCCACGGCCACGGCTGGCGGGTGACGTAGCCCTCGACGACGCCCGAGACGAACAGGAAGATCGTCGTGCCGACGGCGACGAGCGCGAGCGTGCGGCCGGCGCGCGCGACCGACTCGATGCGCGGCATCGGCCCGGGCGCGATGAGCGACCAGAACACCGCGAAGCCGCCGCCCGCGGCGACGAAGATCATCGTGAGCTCGAGCAGGCCGTGCGGCGCGATCCACAGGAAGAACGCATCGAGGTGGCCGAACGCGGCGAGCACCGCCGCCGACATGCCGAGCGCCGCGGCGTTCTGCACGAGCACGTAGATCGGGAACAGCCCCGTGAACCCGAACGCGATGCACTGCACCGCGATCCAGGCGTTGTTCGTGAACACCCGCGCCGCGAACGCCGACTCGGAGTACTCCGAGTAGTAGTCGACGAAGTCCTCCTCGGCGTACTTCTGCAGGCCCGCCTCGGTGCCGTAGAACGAGAGCAGCTCGGGGTTCTGCAGGTGCCAGAAGAACGAGCCGGCGGCGACCGAGATCGTGAGCAGCGCCGCGGCGAGCGTCCACCAGCGCACCCGGTAGAGGGCGGCGGGCAGCTGCTCGACGAAGAACTCGCGCAGCAGCACGAGCGGGTTGCGCTTCGCGCGCGTGAACCGCATCCGCGCCCGCGAGAGCGCGACCGACAGCACCGTCGTCTCGACCGTCTCGCCGAAGCCGGTGCGCAGCGCCGACAGGTCGGAGGCGCCCGACTGGTAGCGGGCGACGAGCTCGTCGGCCCCGGCGCCGTCGAGCGGGCGCCGGCTCCCGAGTTCGTCGAGGCGGCGCCACTCGTCGCGGCGGGCGGCGGCGTAGGCGTCGATGTCCATGTGGTGCAATCATGGCATGGTGACCTCGACGCTCACGAGCCCCGATCTCGACGACGCCGACGACATCGTCATCGGCGAGGGCGTCGCGCTCCAGGTGCCGGCGGGCGGCTTCCTCCTCCGCGCCGGCGGCGCGATGATCGACGTGCTCGTGAACTTCATCGGGCTGCTGCTCAGCCTCTGGGGCGTCCTCGTGCTCGTCGACGCCTGGCAGCGGGCGACCGGCGCCTACCTCGAGGGCGCCTGGTGGCCGGTGATCATCGTCTCGCTCATCGCGACCTGGCTCGTGCTCGTGCCGCTCGTCGTCGAGACGCTCTCGAACGGCCGCTCGCTCGGCAAGCTCGTGTTCGGCCTGCGCATCGTGCGGCTCGACGGCGGCGCCATCACCCTCCGGCACACGCTCGTGCGCGCGCTCGTCGGCGCCGCCGAGCTCTACCTCACCTCCGGCGGCATCGCCGCGCTCGCCGGGATGCTCACGCGCCGCTCGCAGCGCGTCGGCGACCTGCTCGCCGGCACCTACGCGCAGCTCGAGCGGCTGCCGAAGGCGCAGCCGCTGCACCTCGAGCTGCCGCCGCAGCTGCGCGCCTGGGCCGACGTCGTCGACGCGACGCTCCTCCCCGACCGGCTCGCCCGCCGCATCCGCGACTACTTCCGGCAGGCGCCCCGGCTCGAGCCGGCCGCGCGCCGGCGGCTCGCCGGCCGGCTCGCGCGGCAGACGAAGCCGTACGTGCACCCCATCCCCGACGTCGACGCCGAGACGTTCCTCGCCGGGGTCGCCATCGTGCGCCGCGACCGCGAGTGGCGGGGGATGCAGACCCGTCGCGCCCGCATCGCCCGGCTCGACCCGCTGCTCGAGCAGCTGCCGCACGGCTTCCCCGACCGCGGCTGAGCCGACCGCCGGCGCCGGTTGACCCTCGGCGCGCGCCGCTTGTCCGGGATGGCAAGGGCGCCGCGAACGCGCGCGCATCGCCGTCGGGCTCCGGATACTCGGAGGAGCCCATGACGACAAGGAGGTTGCCATGCCCGATCGCACCCACACCCACGGCAAGCGGGTCTCCCGCATCACCGAGGCCCGCCACCCGCTCGACATGCTCACGCCCGACGAGATCAGCGCCGGCCGCGCCATCCTCGAGCGCGAGGGCAAGTTCGACGAGTCGAGCCTCTTCCCGACCGTGCTCCCCGTCGAGCCGCCGAAGGACGAGGTGCGCGGCTACGACGGCGGCGAGTTCGACCGCCGCATCCTCTACGTGGTGCTCGACCCGGCGACCGGCCGCAGCGTCGAATGCACGGTGTCGCTGCAGCAGGATGCGGTGATCGACGAGAGGGTCGTGCCGAGCGACAAGCACCCCTACGGCCAGCCGCCGTACACCTGGACCGAGTTCATGAAGGCCGAGGAGCTCGTGAAGGCGAGCCCGAAGTGGCAGGCGGCGATGCGGCGCCGCGGGTTCACGCAGGAGCAGATCGACCTCTGCTACATCGGCCCGCTCGCCCCCGGCTTCTTCGACTACGAGGAGGAGGTCGGTCAGCGGATGATCCGCTCGATCACCTTCCTGCGCGACCACCCGAACGACTCGCAGTGGGCGCATCCGGTCGAGGGCCTGCTCACCACCCTCAACCTCACCACCGGCGAGGTCGTGTCGATCCTCGACGAGGGCGACGTGCCGACGGCGACCGGCTCGGGCGCGTACGACGACGAGGCGATCGGCGAGCGCCGCGACGACCTCATGCCGCTCGAGATCACCCAGCCCGCCGGCCCGAGCTTCCACGTCGACGGCGCCGAGGTGACCTGGCAGAAGTGGAAGATGCGCGTCGGCTTCAACCAGCGCGAGGGCCTCGTGCTCCACCAGGTGCGCTACGACGACGACGGCGAGGAGCGCCCGATCCTCTACCGCGGCTCGGTGCCCGAGATGGTGGTGCCCTACGGCGACACCTCGATCAACCGCTATTGGATCAGCTACTTCGACGCCGGCGAGTACCACCTCGGCAAGAACGCGAACTCGCTCGCGCTCGGCTGCGACTGCCTCGGCGTCATCCACTACTTCGACGCCACGGTCGCCGACGACGACGGCACGCCGCTCACCATCCCGCAGGCCGTGTGCATGCACGAGGAGGACTTCGGCGTGGTGTGGAAGCACACCGAGCTCGGCTTCCGGCCCGATGTGCGCCGGCAGCGGCGCCTGGTGATCTCGTACTTCGCGACGGTCGGCAACTACGACTACGGCTTCTTCTGGTACTTCTACCTCGACGGCACCATCGAGGTCGAGGCGAAGGCGACCGGCATCGTCTACAACGGCTCGGGCGAGCCCGGCCAGGACGACCCGCACCGCCACGAGATCGCGCCGGGGCTCTACGCGCCGTTCCACCAGCACATCTTCTGCGCGCGGCTCGACGTCGAGATCGACGGCCCCGACAACATGGTCGACGAGGTCGAGGCGGTGCGCATCCCGATGGGCGAGGACAACCCCTACGGCAACGCGTTCACGCTGCAGCGCACCCGCATCGAGACCGAGGGCGGCCGCGACGCGAACGCCGCGATGGGCCGCACCTGGCACGTGATGTCGAAGTCGCGGAAGAACCTCGTCGGCCGGCCGACCGCCTACCAGCTCGTGCCGCAGAACACGCCGGCGCTGCTCGCCGACCCGGAGGCGTTCGTGTCGAAGCGCGCCGCGTTCGCGACGAAGACGACGTGGGTGACGAAGCACCACGACGACGAGCTGTGGCCCGCCGGCGACTACCCGAACCAGCACGCCGGCGGTGCGGGCCTGCCCGCCTACGTCGCCGACGGCGAGTCGGTCGACGGCGGCGACATCGTCGTGTGGCACTCGTTCGGGCCGACGCACTTCCCCCGCATCGAGGACTGGCCGATCATGCCGGTCGACCGCTACCACTTCGAGTTCAAGCCGTTCGGCTTCTTCGACCGCAACCCGGCGCTCGACGTGCCGGAGGTCGAGGACATGGTCGGCGCGAGCTGCTGCTCGAGCGGGGCGGGCGCGGATGCGGAGGGCGGCGCATCCGGCGGACGCGCGCCCGACACCGGCGAGTCGGCCGACGGCACCGGCACGGTCGCCTACGAGACCGCCGGCGACTGCGGCTGCGGCGCGGGCGCGGCGTGCACCTGCGGCACCGACCTCGCCGGCGGAAGCGGCGGCTGCACCTGCGGCTCCGGCGGCTCGTGCGGCTGCTGCGGCGGCGACGACCTGCCGCAGTTCACGGCGCGCCCGCAATAGCGGCGAGCGCCCGGCCCGCACGGCGCTGCGAGCCCCGCGACCGACCCGATCAGGGCCGGCGCGGGGCTCCGCCGTCCGCGGCGGCCGGCGCATCGCGCTCGGGCAGCGCCCGCATGAGCACGAGCGCGACGGCGGCGCAGGCGACGTAGGTGCCGGCGAGCACGAGCCAGGCGGCCGTGTAGCCGCCGGTGGCGTCGACGAGGCCGCCGACGACGAGCGGGCCGAGCGCGAAGCCGAGGTACATGCCGGTGGCGACGAGCCCCGAGGCGAGGCCGACCCGGCCCGGCGGCGCGTTCGCGACGATGCCGGAGTTGATGACGACGTTCGCCGCGAGCGGCAGCACGGCGTGGAACGGTACCGCGAGCCAGAGCAGCGGCGCCGCGGCCCACTGCTCGGCGCCGACGAGCAGCAGCATGGTGACGACGCCGCCGGCGCTCATGATGAGCAGCAGCTGCGCGGGCCGGTCGCGCCGGCCCGCGATGCGGCCCCAGCCGATGCGGCCGGCGATGCCGAGCACGCCGATGAGCGCGAGGATCCAGCCCGCGACGGTGAGCGGCACGTCGAGCCCGCGCACCGCGAACACCGCCGCGAAGCCGTTCACGCCCTGCGTGCCGGCGGCGTTGAGGAACGAGGCGAGCGGGAAGAGCAGCATCGCGATCGTGAGCCCGGCCCGCCGGCCCGGGGCGGAGCCGGATGCGGCGGGCGCTGCGGATGCGCCGGGTGCGCCGGGTACTGCCGATGCGGCGGATGCGGCGGGCGCGGCCGCGCCGCCGCGCAGGTGCCGGTCGACGGTCCACCAGCTCAGCGCGAGCGCGGGCGCGCAGAGCGCCGCGCCGAACCAGGCGGCGCCCGCCCAGCCGACGGCCTTGCCGACGAGCGGGAACGAGAGCCCGGCGACGAGCAGGCCCATCTGCACGCCCGACTGCTTCCACCCCATCCAGGCGCTGCGGCGCGCGAGCGGCGCCTCGGCCTGGATGACCCGGTTCGTGACCGGATTCGACTGCGCCTGGGCGACGCCGGCGATGATCGCCGCGACGAGCAGCCAGACGTAGTCGTCGCCGATCGCCGCGATGACGAAGGCGAGCGCGACGCCGACGTGGATGAGCGCGAACTGCGCGCGCAGCGGCATCCGGTCGGCGAGCGCGCCGAGCAGCGCCGCGCCGAGGCCGGCGGCGACGAACAGGCTCGTGAGCACGAGCCCGTAGCGGCCCTCGGTGATGCCGTAGTCCGCGATGATCTCGGGGCCGAGCGAGCTCACCCCGAAGTTGAAGACCGGCCCGATCGCCATGGCGACGACGAGCACGACGAGCACGACGCCCGGCGCCGACCGCGCGCTGGGCGCGGCGGTCGGGCCGGGCGTCGTGGGGGCCACCGGGCGGCGGCTACTTGTCGGTGTGCGGCTCGGGGAAGGCGGTGTACTTCGTGTTGAGGTACTCCTCGATGCCCTCGAACGAGCCCTCCTTGCCCATGCCCGACATCTTCACGCCGCCGAAGGGCGCCGCGGCGTTCGAGAGGACGCCGACGTTGAGGCCCATCATGCCGGCCTCGATGCGGTCCATCATGCGCTGGGCGCGCGAGAAGTTCTCGGTGAACACGTACGACATCAGGCCGTACTCGCTGGCGTTCGCGAGCTCGACGGCCTCGTCCTCGTCGGCGAAGGTGACGATCGGCAGCACGGGGCCGAAGATCTCCTCCTCGACGACCTGCGCGTCGAGCGAGACGCCCTTGAGCACGGTGGCCTCGTAGAAGTAGCCGGCGCCCTCGCCCTTCTTGCCGCCGGTGACGACCTCGGCGCCCTTCGCGACCGCGTCGTCGACCATCTCGGCGACCTTGTTCACGGCCTTCTCCTCGACGAGGGGGCCGATCACGACGCCCTCCTCGGTGCCGCGGCCCATCTTGAACTCGGCGACGCGCTCGCCGACGCGGCGCGCGAACTCGTCGGCGATCGACTCCTGCACGATGAAGCGGTTCGCGGCAGTGCACGCCTGGCCGATGTTGCGGAACTTCGCGGCGATCGCGCCGTCGACCGCCTTGTCGAGGTCGGCGTCGTCGAACACGACGAACGGGGCGTTGCCGCCGAGCTCCATCGAGGTGCGGAGCACCTTGTCGGCGGCCTTCTTCATGAGGCCGATGCCGACCGGGGTCGAGCCGGTGAACGACACCTTCCGCAGGCGGTCGTCCTCCATGATGATGTCGCTGACGCCGGCGGTGTCGCGCGAGGTGATGACGTTGATGACGCCGGCGGGCACGCCGACCTCCTCGAACACCTTCACCATGTAGAGGGTGGTGAGCGGGGTGAGCGAGGCGGGCTTCACGACCATGGTGTTGCCGGCGGCGAGGGCGGGGCCGATCTTGCGGGTCGCCATCGCGAGCGGGAAGTTCCACGGGGTGATGAGGAAGCAGGGGCCGACCGGCTGCTTCGACACGATCATGCGGGCGGTGCCCTCGGGGATCTGGCCGTAGCGGCCGAACACGCGGGGGGCCTGCTCCGAGAACCAGCGGAGGAACTCGCCGCCGTAGGTGACCTCGCCCTGCGCCTCGGCGAGGGGCTTGCCCATCTCGAGGGTCATGAGGAGGGCGAACTCGTCGCGGCGCTCCATGAGGAGGTCGAAGGCCTTGCGGAGCAGGTCGGAGCGGTGGCGGGGCGAGGTGCGCGCCCACTCGTCCTTGACGGCGACGGCGGCGTCGAGGGCGGCGCGGGCCTGCGCGGGGGTGGCGTTCGCGACCTTGACGAGCTCCTCGCCGGTGGCCGGGTCGAAGACCGTGAACGGGTCGTTCTCGCCGTCGACCCACTCGCCGCCGATGTAGAGCTGCGTCGGGATCTTCGCGAGGAGATCGGCCTCGGTGGGGTAGCTCATGGGGGTCCTCCTGGTGCGAGCTGGTGCGTGATGGGATGCGCGAAACGAAGTCTGCGCTGTCGACGCTACACCGCGCATCCGGATGGCGGCGGCATCGTCGCGCACAGTCCGAGCCGGTCGGATTTGTGCGCCGGAACAGCGAGGGCGGGGCGGGTGCCGTGCACCCGCCCCGCCCTCGCCGCGCCGATCAGCGGTTCGCGTTCTGCAGCGAACCGGTGGTCGGGTTGCCGCCGTCCTCGGCCTCGGGCTCGAGGATCAGGCAGCTGATGAGGCGGTCGCCGACGTCCCAGCTGCCGGCGGTCGGGCTGTACCAGACGACGTAGAGCTGCGAGGTCTCGTACGGGACGCCGACGAAGTCCTCGAACGCGGGGCCGAAGCAGCCCTCGATCGCGGCGTCGGTGATCGGCTCGTCGCCGGGGTAGTCGGCCTGGTCGGGCATCTCGAACTCGTGGAACACCTCATAGGCGTGCGGCTGCGAGCAGGGCACGGTGGCGACGTCGTAGACCTCGGTCGCCATCGGGTCGCTGCCGTCGTCGTTCGCGATGCAGTCGCCGACCTTGATGTCGAACACGCCCATGGTCTCGGGGTTCTGGAAGCTCTCGTCCTCGGTCTCGACCTCGGTGCCGGTGTCGCCGCCGGTGTCGGTGCCGGTGTCGACCTCGGTGGTCTGGCCCTCGGTCTCGGGCTCGTCGTCGCCGCCGCCGAAGTTCGGGAGGCTGAAGCAGCCGGTGAGGGCGAGGCTCGCACCCGCGAGCGTGGCGAGCAGCGCCGCGGCGCGGGTCTTCTTCATGGTGTCGAACGACATGTCGATGCTCCTGGGTCGGGGGTCGTGCGCGATGCGGCAATGCTATTCGGTTCCGACCGTCCGCGCCGTCCGACGAGCAACCGTTTTCCGCATCATCCTCCGGATGGACTCGCCGGGCGATCTGCGCGAAACTGGTGGCGTCGCCCCCGGGGATGCCGTGTTCCCCCGGGGGCGGCGCTGCGCTCAAGGGTCGGACTCGCCGACCCGCCGCGCGCGGGTCCGGTCAGCGGTCCTCGGGCCGCGACACCGGGCGCGTGCCCGGCGCCTGCTCGACGCCGTGGTACTCGAGCATGATCGCCGAGGTCTCGTCGGGCCGGCGGTCGGGGTCGAACAGCTCGTAGCGGCCCGACTCCTCGAAGCCGATGTCGAGCGGGATGCCGCGGCGGTCGCGGAGGATCAGCGTCGCCGCGAGCGCGATGACGATGAACACCATGAGGTACTGCGAGACGGCGAGCGTCGTGCCGAACTCGTTGACGAGCGTCGCCGCGATGGTCGGGGCGAACGCGCCGCCGACGATGGCGCCGATCGCGTAGGCCATCGAGACGCCCGAGGTGCGCACCGAGGCGGGGAACGTCTCGGCGTACCAGGCGGCCTGCGGGCCGTACGTGAGGCCGAGGCCGACGGCGAACAGGCCCATGCCGACGGTGAGCAGCACGAGGTCGCCGGAGTTGACGAACCAGAACAGCGGGAACACGAACACCGCCATCCACAGCCAGCCGAGCACGTAGGTGTTCTTGCGCCCGATCCAGTCGGCGAGGTAGCCGGAGACGAACGTGAACACGAGCCAGACGACCGCGGCGATCGTCACCGCGTTGAGCACGCCCGTGCGGTCCATCTGCAGCGCGCTCTCGGGGCCGGCCGAGTAGTTGAGGATGAAGCCGCCGGTGATCATGTATCCCGAGGCGTTGTTGCCGGCGAAGACGAGCGCGAGCAGCACGACGAGCTTCCAGTGCTTGCGGAACAGCTCCGCGAGCGGCATCTTCGCGCGCTTGCCGGCCTGCGCGATCTCCTTGAAGACCGGCGACTCGTCGACGGTGGCGCGGACGATGAAGCCGACGATGACGAGCACGATCGAGAAGATGAACGGCACGCGCCAGCCCCACTCGTTGAACGCCTCGCCGGGCGAGATGACGCCCGACATCAGCGCGAGCACGGCGGTGGCGAGCAGCATGCCGATCGGCACGCCGAGCTGCGGGTACATGCCGTAGCGGCCGCGGGCGTTCACCGGGGCGTACTCGACGGCCATGAGCACCGCGCCGCCCCACTCGCCGCCGGCCGAGATGCCCTGCAGGATGCGGAGCGTGATGAGCAGGATCGGCGCGGCGACGCCGATCGCGTCGTAGGTCGGCAGCACGCCGATGAGGGTGGTCGCCACGCCCATGAGCAGCAGCGTGATCACGAGCATCAGCTTGCGGCCGAGCTTGTCGCCGTAGTGGCCGACGAGCGCGGCGCCGAGCGGGCGGAACAGGAACGAGATGCCCACCGTGAGGAAGGTGAGGATCTGCCCGAGCGGCCCCTGCACCGGCTCGAAGAACAGCTCGCGGAAGATCAGGCCCGCGGCGTTCGCGTAGATGAAGAAGTCGTACCACTCGATGGTGGTGCCGATGATCGTTGCCGCGGCGACCTTGCGGCGTTCGCGCGCCGACTGCGCGCTGTCGGTCGTGGACATGTGTGCGACGGACTCCCTTGTCGGCCGGGGATCGCTCCCGTAGCGGTCTCACAACCCGGCCTCAGCAGAATCGTATATTGCTCTCCGCGCACACTGCTACAAGTGTTGCGCAGATTGCGCGAACAACAAAGTGAATGCAGTTCACCGGTTTCGGGTCGTGCGCGGCCGCGTCGACGCCGCCGTGCGGGCGCCTCGGACACCCGGCCGGTACGGGCGGCGCGACTAGGATCATGGGCGATCATGATGATGACGAGCGCGCCCCGCGACGAGCCGCCCGTCGCCGACGAGGGCGGCGCCGGGGCCCCGGTCGTGCTCGACCTCGCTGCCTTCCAGACCGCCGTCTCGCGCTCGTTCGTGCCGCTCAGGGTCACCGCCCGCGACCCCGAGGCGTTCCGCGGCGCGGTGACGCAGGCCGATGTGCACGGCGCGACGTTCACCGACGTGCGCTCGGTGGCGAGCCGGGTCGAGCGCACCGACGAGCTCATCCGCCTCGCCCCGCGCCACTTCTACAAGATCAGCCTGCAGCTCGAGGGCGCCTCGACGCTGAGCCAGGGCGACCGCACGATCCGGCTCGGCCCCGGCGACCTCGCCGTCTACGACACCTCGCGGCCCTACCGGCTCGAGTTCGACGACCGGTACCGGGTGCTCGTGATCCAGCTCCCCCACGACCGGCTCCGCATCCCGCCCGGCATCGCCGACGAGGTGACCGCCGTGCGGCTCGCCGGCTCGGAGGGGCTCGGCCGGGTGGTGTCGCCGTTCCTCGCGACGCTCGGCACGAACCTCCACGAGCTGCGGGGCCCGGCCGGCGCGAAGCTCGCGCAGAACGCCATCGATCTGCTCGACACGCTGCTCGCGACCGAGTTCGACCTCGTGAAGTTCGCCGCCGATCCGCGCCGCGCCCTCATGCAGCGCATCCGCGACGGCATCGACGAGCACCTCGACGATCCCGAGCTGTCGCCCTCGACGATCGCGGCGGCCGCGTTCATCTCGGTGCGGCACCTCCACAACCTCTTCCAGGAGCAGGGGCAGACGGTCGCCGCCTACGTGCGCACGCGCCGGCTCGAGCGCTGCTACCTCGACCTCACGGATGCGGCGGGCGCCGACCTGCCGATCGCGGCGATCGGCGCGCGCTGGGGGTTCAAGGACGCCGCGCACTTCAGCCGCACCTTCAAGGCCGCCTACGGCGAGTCGCCGAGCGAGGTGCGCCGCCGCGCGCTCGGCTGAGCGGCGGCGGCGCATCCGGGCCGTTCGGCGCCCGGCGCGGGCCCGGTCCCGGCTCCGGCCCCGGGCGCGATCCCGGGCGCTCGGTGTCAGTCGTGCTCGCCGTGGCCGACGAGCGCGTAGCGCTCGGGCGCGCCGCGGCGCATCACGGCCGCCCAGGCGAGCCCGACGAGCAGGGGCAGGACGAGCAGCAGGATGAAGAACCAGGTGAGGCCGGTCGTGTAGGTCTGCCCGGTCTCGTCGACCTGGCCGAGCAGCAGGTCGAAGTTCACGAGCATGAGCACGAACAGCGCGGCGAGCGACACCGCGGCGATCGCCGGCGCGACGAGGCGCTGCACGACGCCGACGCCGCGGGAGTCGCGGGCGAAGTAGCCGATGATCGCGACGGCGACGATCGACATCAGGAAGGTGAGGCCCGCGGCGCCCGACGAGGTGAGCCAGGTGAACATCGTGAGCACCGGGTAGAGCGCGGCCTCCTCGGCGCTCGCACCGCGCATCGCCGGGTCGAAGGCGACGAACACGAGCAGCACGAGCAGGCCGAGCGCCGACTGCGTCATCGAGCCCGCCCACGGGGCGCCGTGGAGCGCGCGCTGCGCGCCGAGCCAGCCGGGCAGCACGCCCTCGCAGCCGAGCGTCGAGAAGTAGCGGGCGACGGCGTTGTGGAAGCTCAGCATCGCGGCGAAGATGCTCGTCACGAACATCACGTTCGCGAGGTCGGTGAAGATCGCGCCGGTGTGCTCGGCGAGCACGCCGAACACGAGGCCGGGGCCCTGCTCGGCGGCGACGCCGACGACGCTGCTCGGGCCGACCGCGACGGTCATCAGCCAGGCCGACAGGCCGTAGAACGTGCCCGCGACGGCGATGGCGAGCATCGTCGCGCGGCCGATGGTGCGCTTCGGGTCCTTCGCCTCGCGCGAGTAGATCGCCGCCGACTCGAAGCCCATGAACGCCGCCACGCCGAACGCGAAGGCGACGCCGATGCCGGGCGCGAACAGGTCGTCGACGAGCAGGCCGCGGGCGCTCACGCCCTCGGGCTGGGCGATGAGCGCGACGACGTCGAACACGATGACGACGAGGAACTCGAGCGCGACGACGACGCCGAGCACCTTCGCCGAGAGGTCGATGCGGTTCACGCCGAGCATGCCGACGATCGCGACGCCGACGAGGCTCCAGATCCACCACGGCGTCTGCCAGCCGAACAGCGACAGCAGCAGATCGGCGACCGAGAAGCCGAACATCGCGTTGATGCCGATCTGCATGAGGTTGTAGGCGACGAGCGCGACCATCGAGGCGCCGATGCCGAGCGAGCGGCTCAGTCCCTGCGCGACGTAGGCGTAGAACGCGCCGGCGTTGTCGATGAAGCGGCTCATCGCCGCGTAGCCGAGCGCGAAGACGAGGAACACCGCGACGAGGATGAAGAACGACAGCGGCACGCCGAGGTTGCCGGAGACGGCGAAGCTCGTCGTGAATCCGCCGCCGACCGCGGTGAGCGGCGCGGAGGCCGCGATGATCATCAGCGCGATCGAGATCACGCCGAGCCGGCGGCGGGGGTCGTGGGCGGTGTCGACGTCGTGCGTCGGCGCCTGCTGGATCATGGGTGCACTCCTTCGTGCGGGGGCGGGGCGACGGGACTGACCGATGGGTCAACTCTGCTCGCTCCGCGCCCGGGCGGCTTGCACCGTGAGGCACGACGCTTGCCTCCTCACGACATGCGCGCCGAGCGCTCAGGCGACCGCGGGCATCCGCGCGCCGACGGCCGTCCGCACCGCCGTCGGCGTCGTGCCGTAGGCCTCGCGGAACGCCCGGCTGAAGTGCGCGGCCGCCGGGAAGCCCCACTTCGCGCCGATCGCGGCGATCGGCAGCTCGACCGACACCGGGTCGGCGAGCTCGAGGTAGGCGCCCTCGAGGCGGCGCGCCCGGATGTAGCCGGCGACCGTCTGCCCGCGCTCGTGGAAGAGCAGGTAGAGCTGGCGCAGCGAGATGTGCGCCGCCTCGGCGAGCTCGGCCGGGCAGAGGCGGGGGTCGCCGAGGCGGGCGTCGATGCGCTCGCAGACCCGCTCGAACCACTGCTGCCGGTCGGTCGAGCCGAGCGCGTCGTCGTCGAGCCCGCGGGCGAGGAGGCTGCCGAGCAGATCGATCGCGTTGAGCGCGAGCCGCGCACCCGCCGGCCCCTCGAGGAGCGCCGGCTGGCCGCCGAGCGCGACGACGAAGCTCGCGACCACCGCGCCGAGCCCCGCGTCGACCGGCACCGGCACCGCGGTGGTGCCGCGCAGCAGGCGCTCGGGCAGGCGGATGCGGTCGCGCGGGAACTCGACCACGACCATCCGGTGCGCGCCGGCCGAGTCGAGGCGGAACGGGCGGCTCGCGTCGAGGAGCGCGAGCGCGCCCCGCTCGAGGCGCGCGGCGCGACCGTCCTGCTCGACTGCGATGGCGCCCTCGAGCGGCAGCGCCACGAGGCAGCCGGTCGCGGGCGCCTCGCGCACGAGCGCCTCGTCGCGCTCGACGGCGTGCGCGGTCGCCGCGACCTGCCAGATCGACACGTCGTGCCACTGCGCCTGCGCGACGTCGCCGCGGAACCGCTCGGGCCGGTCGCAGTGCGCGCGCACCGGCACGGCGCCGCCGGCGACGGCGTCGCGGAAGTCGTCGAGGGAGAGGGGTCGGGTCGGAGTGGTCATCGCGGAGGCTCCTGACCGGCGGGACGGGAGCCCGCCGACGGGGGATGATGAGGGGAGGCGGTCGCGCGCCCCTGCGCGACCGGGTGGGGAGGGCAGCGGTGCCGAAGCTCGTCGACCACGATGCGCGGCGGCTCGAGATCGTCGAGGCGACGGTGCGGGTGATCGCCCGCGCCGGGTTCGAGGGCGCGACGATGCGCGAGGTCGCCGCCGAGGGCGGCTTCGCGAACGGCGCGATCAAGCCGTACTTCGGCTCGAAGGCGGCGCTGCTGCGCGCGACCTACGAGCACGTCTACGACCGCACGAACGACCGGGTCGAGGCGGCCGCCGACGGAGCAGCGACGCCGCGCGAGGCGCTCGAGCGCTTCTGCCGCGAGGTGCTGCCGCTCGACGCGGCGCGCGTCGACGAGGCGCGCGTGGCGGTGGCGTTCTGGGGCGCCTCCGAGTCGGCGCCGGAGGCCCGCGAGCTGCACGCGCGCTTCATGGACGGCTGGCGCGAGCGGCTCGGCGCGCTGCTCGCCGCGCTCGCGCCCGAGCGCGATCACCGGCCCGCGGTCGAGGCGCTGCTCACCTTCCTGCTCGGCGCGCAGATCACCGCGGCGCTCGAGCCGGCGCGCGCCGGCGCCGAGCAGCTCGAGGCGCAGCTGCGGCGGCTGCTCGACGCGCTGCTGCTCGGCTGAGCGCGACCGCCGGGCCGCGGGCTGCAGCGGGGCCGACTCCGTCATGCCGTTCCTCCGGGAGGGGTCCGGGCCGCACAGCGCCGTGCGGGTGATTCTACGTGTGTAGAGAATAAAGGCCGGACGGGTCCACCGCCAGACTCCCGACCTGAGCATCCGCCGGGGATCCGCCGCCCGGCGGAGTGCTCGCGGATCGACGATCCGGTTCGCACTCAGCGCGCCGCCGCCCGCATCCCGCGAGCAGATTGCGCAGGCCGCACCCGATGCGCCTAGCATGGTGCCAGCGCCCGGCGACGAGGCCGATCGCGCGGAACCGACCCGAAGGATGCGCATGTCCGCCGTCTTCCCCATCGCGATCGTCACGAACTCGGTCGCGCCGGCCCCCGAGACCTGGCAGGCGCTCGACGCGCTCGAGCAGGCGCTGCGCGACGCCGGCTCGGCCGTCGAGCGCATCCACGCCGTCGACGACGCCGCCTCGTTCGGGCGGCTCACCACCGACAACTCGGCGGTCGTCTACGTCGTCGACCCGCGCACGCTCCGCCGCGGCCAGACCGAGAGCGACGGCGCCCGGGCGGCGCTGCGCGAGTTCGTGCGGGTCGTGCGCGGGCAGAACGAGCGCATCCCGCTCTACCTCTTCGGCGAGCAGCTCACCGCCCGCTCGATCCCGGTCGAGGTGCTCAGCGAGATCGAGGGCGTCGTCAACGCCCACGAGGACACGCCCGCGTTCTCGGCCCGCAGCATCCAGCGCGAGGCCGCCCACTACCTCAAGCGCATCGCGCCGCCGTTCTTCACCGCGCTCATCGACTACGCGAACGACGGCGCGTACTCGTGGCACTCCCCCGGCCACTCGGGCGGCACCGCCTTCTTGAAGTCGCCGATCGGCACGCTCTTCCACGGCTTCTTCGGCGAGAACCTGCTGCGCAGCGACGTGTCGAGCTCGGTGAAGGAGCTCGGCCAGCTGCTCGACCACTCGGGCCCGATCGCCGAGTCGGAGCGCCGCGCCGCCGAGACGTTCCGCGCCGACCACCTCTTCTTCGTGACGAACGGCACCTCGACCTCGAACAAGATCGTCTGGAACTCGTGCGTCGGCCGCGGCGACGTCGTGCTCGTCGACCGCAACTGCCACAAGTCGGTGCTCCACTCGCTGATGCTCACCGGCGCGGTGCCGATCTACCTGCGGCCCACCCGCAACCGTGCCGGCATCATCGGGCCGATCCCGCGGCGCGAGTTCGACCCGGCGGAGATCCGCCGGCGCATCCGCGAGCATCCCCTCATCGACGACCCCGAGGCGACCCCGAGGGTGCTCACGCTCACGCAGTCGACCTACGACGGCATCGTCTACGACGCCGACGAGATCAAGCGCACCCTCGACGGCCGCGTCGACGCCCTCCACTTCGACGAGGCGTGGGTGCCGCACGCCGCGTTCCACGAGCTCTACGCGGGGATGCACGCGGTCGACTCGCGACGCGAGCGCACGAGCGAGTCGATCGTCTACGCGACGCAGTCGACGCACAAGCTGCTCGCCGGGCTCTCGCAGGCCTCGCAGATCCTCGTGCAGGACTCGGCCTCGCGCCGCCTCGACCGCGACATCTTCAACGAGTCGTACCTCATGCACACCTCGACCTCGCCGCAGTACGCGATCATCGCGAGCTGCGACGTGTCGGCCGAGATGATGCGCGGGGTCGGCGGCCGCGCGCTCGTCGCCGATGCGATCACCGAGGCGCTCGAGTTCCGCCGCGCGATCGCCCGCATCGGCGAGGAGCGCGCCGTCGGCGACGAGGCCGACTGGTGGTTCGACGTGTGGGGCCCCGACTCGGCGCTCCGCGACGGCGAGCCGCGCCGCGACGACTGGATGCTCGCGCCCGGCGACGACTGGCACGGCTTCGGCGACACCGTCGACGACGGCTTCACGCTGCTCGACCCGCTCAAGGTGACGCTCACCACCCCGGGGCTCTCGGTCGACGGCGAGTTCGGCGAGTTCGGCATCCCCGGGCCGATCCTCGCGAAGTACCTCGCCGAGCACGGCATCGTCGTCGAGAAGATCGGCCTCTACTCGCTGTTCGTGCTGTTCACGATCGGCGTCACGAAGGGCCGCTGGAACACGCTCATCGCCGAGCTGCACCGCTTCAAGCGCGCCGTCGACGAGAACGCGCGGCTGCGCACCGTGCTGCCGCGGTTCTGCGCCGAGCACCCCGAGTACCGCGGAATGCGGCTGCGCGACCTCTGCGAGCGGATGCACGCCCGCTACCGCGAGCGCGACTTCGCGAACCTCTCGACCGACATCTACCTCGACGAGCCCGAGATGGCGATGCTCCCCTCCGACGCCTGGGCGGCGATGGGCGCCGGCCGCGTCGAGCACGTGCCGATCGGCGAGCTCGCCGGCCGCACCACCGCCGTGCTGCTCACCCCGTACCCGCCGGGCATCCCGCTCGTCGTGCCGGGCGAGGTGATCTCGCAGCGGGTGGTCGACTACCTCGCGGTCGAGGCCGAGCTCGTCGACGAGTTCCCCGGCTTCGGCGGCGACACCCACGGCCTCGCGAGCGACGGCACCCGCACGGTGGCCTGCATCCGGGAGGAGTGAGGCGGGCCGGGTCAGCCGTCGAGCTCGGCCTCGATCGTCTCGAGCAGCACCGGCAGCTCGTCGCGGACCGTGACCTCGGCGAGCCCGCCTCGAGCGTGCGCTGCGGCGAGGTCGAAGTGGAAGCGCGCCTCGCGGAGCAGCTCGTGCGGCGTGCGGGCCGTCACAGGGGCACCGCTTCGCGGAGGATGCGTTCGCGCACGTCGGGGCGGAGGGAGGACTCCGGGACGAGATCGACCGGATGCCCGAGCAGCGTCGAGATGTCGTGCTCGAGCCGTGCGAGCGCGAGCATGCCGAGCGGAGCGCGCATCGCGAACAGCAGATCGATGTCGGAGTCGGGGCCGTCGCGACCGGTCGCGACCGAGCCGAAGACGCGCGCTTCCGTCCCACCGGCGTCGCGGATTCGACGCCGGATCTCGGAGGCGTGCTTGCGCAATCGCCGGGCGAGCGGCGGTCAGAGCAGCCCGTCGACGAGCCGGGTCGGCGTGCCGAAGCGGTGGGCGGTCATCGACACCGCCTGCTCGAGGAGGAACGGCAGCAGCTCGACGCGGCCCGATTCGACGACCGGCTGCGACCACACCGCGAGGTCGATGCGGGCGCCGATCGCCGCCTGCACCCGGGCGACCTCGGCGTCGGACGCGACGAGGCGGAGGCGGCCGGCGATCGGCGCGCCGCCGCGCGCACCGGCGAGGCGCGCCCGGAACCCGGCGTCGGTCTCGACGACCCGCGGCACGCCGGCGGCTCGCAGCGCGGCGTCGATGCCGGCCGGCAGCGGCGCCGCGGTCGACACCACGAACGGCGCGCCCGCGCGCAGTCCGGCGAGGGCGAGCCGCACCGCATCCCGCTTCGCGCCGCCCTGCGCGACGCGCAGCTGCAGCGGCGCCCGCACCGGCAGGTAGCGCAGCGCGTTGCGCTCGGCGGCGAGGCCCTGCGCATCGCGGACGAGGCCGAACTCGTCGCGCCAGGCGGCCTCGTCGCTCGCGGCGGCGCGGCGCAGGCCCGCGGCGTCGTCGGAGGGGAGGTCGGCGATCGCGGCCTCGAGCAGGGCGAGGGCGCGCGGCTCGACGGGATCGGCGCCGCCGGTGGCCGCGGCGGGGGCCCAGTCGACGAGGCCGTGCAGATGATTCGGCCCGCCGGCCTTCGCGGTGGCGCCGACCGACGACCGCTTCCAGCCGCCGAACGGCTGCCGCTGCACGATCGCGCCGGTGATGCCGCGGTTCACGTAGAGGTTGCCGGCGTCGACGCGCTCGA
>JAAYAS010000004.1 GCA_012719255.1 Microbacteriaceae bacterium
GCCTGCTCCGCGGGCGCCGGGTCGTCGGACCCGGGATCGGCGCCGACCGCGGGCGCCGGCCCGCCGGTCTCGCGCAGGCCGAGCGGGGCGAAGGGGTTCGTCGGCTCGGGCGCCTCGGCCGGCGGCTCCGCGGGCGCCTCGGCGGCCTCGGCGGCCTCCTCGGCGCGGCGGCGGCCCTCCGAGCGGGCGCTCAGCGCCTCGTCGACCCAGGCCGAGGGGTGCTCGCCGACCGCGACTCCGTCGCCGAGGTCGCGCTCGCCGGCGCGCTCGTCGTCGAGCGCGATCTCCTCGGTCTCGTGCGCCACGGGCGGCGACGACGCGGCGTCCGCGTCGTCGCCGTCCCGATTGCGCTTGCGAAACAGTCCCCACACAGTGCTCAACATAGGTGAATGGCCGGTGCCAGCCCGTGAGGCCGCCGGGAGTTTCACGCATCCCGCACGCGGGTAGCATGGCGGGTGCGCCTCCGTAGCTCAGTGGATAGAGCGTCCCTCTCCTAAAGGGCAGGCCGTGGGTTCGATTCCCGCCGGGGGCACCGTTCTCAGTAGCTGATCACGTGCGGCTGCGACACGGCCTTCAGGCCGTCGACGCCGAACTCGAGGCCGTAGCCCGACTGCTTCGCGCCGCCGAACGGCACGCGCGGGTCGACGGCGCCGTGCTTGTTGATCCAGGTGGTGCCGGCCTCGAGGCGGCGCGCCACGGCGATCGCCGCATCGCGGTCGCTCGACCACACCGACGAGCCGAGGCCGACGTCGAGGGCGTTCGCCCACTCGATCGCCTGCTCGACGTCGCTGTAGCGGATGATCGGCAGCGCCGGGCCGAACTGCTCCTCGGCGACGAGCGGGTTGTCGTTGTCGATGTCGGCGACGAGCGTCGTCGGGTAGAAGTTGCCCGGCGCCTCGTGGTCGGGGTCGCCGCCGAGCACGATGCGCGCGCCGCCGTCGCGGGCCGCCTCGACGAGGCGGTCGACGACCTCGTACTGGCCTCGGTTCTGCAGCGGGCCGAGCACGTTCTGCTCGTCGAGGCCGACGCCCATCGGCACGTTGCGGGCGACCTCCGCGAGCGCCTCGACGACCTCGTCGTAGATCGAGTCGTGCACGTAGAGGCGCTTCAGCGCCGCGCAGGTCTGGCCGGTGTTGATGAACGCGCCCCAGAAGAGGTCCTCGGCGATGGCGGCCGGGTCGGCGTCGGGCAGCACGATGCCGGCGTCGTTGCCGCCGAGCTCGAGCGTGAGGCGGGCGACCGAGTCGGCCGCATCGCGGGCGATCTGCCGGCCGACCTCGGTCGAGCCGGTGAACATCACCTTGCCGATGCGCGGGTCGGTGGTGAGCGCCTGCGCGTCGCGGGCGCTCGCCGGCACGACGATGAGCACATCCTCGGGGAGCACCTCGTTCATCACCGCGGCGAGCGCGAGCACCGAGGCGGTCGTCGACGAGGCGGGCTTCGACACGACGGTGTTCCCCATCCGCAGCGACGGCGCCCACTGCCAGATCGAGATCATCTGCGGCCAGTTCCACGGGGTGATCGCCGCCACGACGCCGATCGGCGCGTAGTGCATCTCGGCGCGGCCCGACTCGTCGTCGACGAGCACCTCGGGCTCGAGCTCGAAGGCGGCGTTCGCGCGCAGCCAGGCGGCGCAGGCGCCTACCTCGAAGCGGGCGTTCGGGCCGTTCAGCGGCTTGCCCTGCTCGCGCGAGAGCAGCTGCGCGAGCGGCTCGGCCGCGGCCTCGATCGCGTCGGCGGCCCGGTCGAGCAGCTCGGAGCGCTCGGCGTGCGAGCGGGCCGCCCAGCCGGCCTGCGCGGCCTCGGCGCGGGCGATCGCGGCGTCGACGTCGTCGGCGGTCGCCACCGGCACGCGGGCGAACACCTCGCCGGTCGCCGGGTCGACCACGTCGCGGCCGCCGGAGGCGGGCTGGAACGCGGCGAGCAGGTCGTCGATGGTCTGGAAGCTCATGGTCAGGGCCTTTCTCGTCGTTGAGCGAGGTGGCGGCGCCGGGGTCCCGCACCGCGTGCTCGCAGACTAGGCGAGCGGCTTCCGCGACCGCACCACCGCATCCCCGCCCGGGCGCGGCCGGGCAACCCCCGTGCGCCCGATGACAACACGGCCCCCGCGGGTGGAGAATGACGGCATGCGCAGCCCCATCTTCGACCGCGAGAACCACCGCGACCCCTCCCCCGAGCGCTGGGTGCTCGAATCGAGCCGCCTGCTGCGGCTCGGCTTCGGCCCCGACGCCATCGCCCAGAAGGGCGCCATGGTCGCCTACCGCGGCCAGCTCGACTTCGCCCACCAGGGCTCGAAGTCGGTCGGCCAGATGTTCAAGAAGGCGTTCACCGGCGAGGGCCGCAACCTCATGCGGGTGAGCGGCCAGGGCGAGGCGTGGCTCGCCCTGCGCGCCCAGCAGGTGTTCCTCATGGAGCTCGAGAACGAGGGGCTCACGCTGAACACCGAGCACGTGCTCGCCTTCGACGCCGGCCTCCACTACGAGCCGCGGATGATCGCGAACGCCGGCATGCTCGCCGGCGGGCTGTTCAACCTCGAGGTCGGCGGCACCGGCACGATCGCGGTCGCGAGCGACGGCACCCCGCTCGTGCTCGACGCCTCGCAGATGCCGGTGTACACCGACCCGCAGGCGACGGTGTGCTGGTCGGCGAACCTCCAGCCCGGCATCAAGAACGACTTCAAGATGGGCTCGCTCATCGGCCGCGGCTCGGGCGAGGCGTTCCAGCTCGCCTTCCACGGCCCCGGCTTCGTCGTCATCCAGCCGAGCGAGGGCCAGCCGGTCGCGCCCGCCTCCTAGACTGGCGCGCATGCCCCAGCAGCTCGAGTCCACCGCGTTCGTGCCCGTCGACCCGGCGACCGCCTTCGCGCTCGCCCATGCCCTCGGCGACGACCGCACCGCCTGGGACCCGACCGTCGTGCGCCGGATGCTGCTGCGCGAGCACCGCGCGCTCGGCCCGGGCGCGCTCGTGTTCGAGCGGGTGCGCAACGGCCGCCGCTCGATCCTCGAGATCGAGGTGTGGCATCCGGGCGAGCTGTCGAGCGCACGGATGGTGAAGGGGCCGTTCTGGCTCGGCGACTACGGCGAGGGCTGGCGCGTGCGCCCCGCCCGCGACGGCCTCGGCCGCGAGGGCGCCGAGGTCACCGGCAAGATCACCTGGCGGCACGCGCTGCCGCTGCTCGCCGACGCCGCCGCGGCGGCGATGCGCGCGGCGTTCCGCGCCGAGCTCGACGAGCGGCTCGCGGCGCTCGCCGCGGCGGGCGAGGATGCGGCGCTCGTCGAGCGGGTGCGCTCGGGGCGACTGCCCGCGAACGCCCGCCACCGCGACCGTCAGGCGGCCGGCAGGTAGGCCGACCACTCGGGCAGCTCGCGCTCGGCGCCGCGCAGCGGCCACGGCCGCATCGCCGGCGCCGCCGGCTGCCAGCGCAGCCGCCAGCCCATCTCCTCCGGCGTGCGGTCGCCCTTGACGTTGTTGCAGCGCAGGCAGCAGGCGACGAGGTTCTCCCAGCTGTCGGCGCCGCCGCGCGAGCGGGGCACGACGTGGTCGATCGTGTTCGCGAAGCGCCCGCAGTAGCCGCAGGAGTGGTCGTCGCGGCGCAGCACGCCCTTGCGCGAGACGGGCGCGCGCCGCGCCATCGGCATCCGCACGTAGCGGTTGAGGAGGATCACCCGGGGCCGCGCGAACTCGGCGTGCATCGAGCGCAGCGGGCGGTCGTCGTCGGCCTCGAGCACCGCGGCCTTGCCGCCGAGCACGAGGATGAGGGCGCGCCGGTCGGAGACGACCGCGAGCGGTTCGTAGCCGGCGTTGAGTACGAGCGTGCGCATCCGGGTCCTCTCGGTCATCCCCGCGGGTTCGGGGTTTCCTGTCGGGCACGAGCCGGTCGCCCGGAAACGCGGAATGGCACCGCCGAGAGGCGATGCCATTCCTGTCCACCGATCGTCGCACGCGCGCGACGCGCCCGCCGGGCGGGCGCTATCTGCGGGTGCGAATGCCGTTCGAACCCCGAACCGGCGCGCGCACCCCTGGGCGGGGCGATCGTTCCGGTTCGCATCATGGGTCCTCTCGGCGCAAGGGTGCTCGATACGCGCGAGTGTACCCCGGGCCCGGAGCGCAGTCACGGATGCGGCGCGCGGCGTTCCCGGCCCGTCACGGACTGTTCACGCGCGCGTCGCCGCGATCAGACGTGGATGCCGCGCTCGGCGAGCCACGGCAGCGGGTCGACCGAGCCGCCGCCGACGTGCACCTCGAAGTGGAGGTGGCAGCCGGTCGACAGGCCCGTCGTGCCGAGCCAGCCGACGAGGTCGCCGGCGGCGACCTGCTGGCCGGGGGCGACGGCGTAGCCCTGGAGGTGGGCGTACATGAACGAGGTGACCCCGTCGTCGGAGCGCAGGTCGAGGCGCTCGCCGTAGGTGCCGTCCCAGCCGGTCGAGGTCACGGTGCCGGAGGTGACGGCGTAGAGCGGGATGCCGCAGCTGCCCGAGAGGTCGATGCCGTCGTGGAAGGGCTTCGCGCCGGCGATCGGCGCGGCGCGGTAGCCGTAGCCGCTCGAGAGCGTCGTGCCGGGGCCGACGGGCGACGAGAGGCCCGCGGCGCCGGTGCTCGTGCCCTGCTCCTCGGCCTGCGCGGCGGCGAGGGTCGGCTCCTCCTCCTCGACGATGATCGGCTGGGCGGCGGTGACGAGGCCGTCGACGTCGAACTCCTCGACGCTCGTCGACGACTCGTCGGCGTCGAGCTCGGGCGCGGGCGCCTCGGCGGCCTGCGGCGACTCGGCGTCGGCGGGCACCTCGAGGGTCTGCGGGGCGGGCTGCTGCTGCGTCGCGGCGGCGAGGTCGGCGCGGTGCTGGGCCTCGGCCGGCTGCTCGC
>JAAYAS010000061.1 GCA_012719255.1 Microbacteriaceae bacterium
CAAGCTCGAGCACGCGAACTCGTTCCGCGACACCGCCCGGGTGCTGCGCGAGACCCGCGCCGAGGTCGCGTGGATCGCCGCGGGCATCGCCGCCGGCGCCTACGAGGCCGCACTGAAGTACACGACCGAGCGCGAGCAGTTCGGCGCGCCCATCGCCCGCCGCCAACTCGTGCAGGATCACCTCGTCACCGCCCTCGGCAACGTCACCGCCGCGATCGCCCTGTGCACCCGCGTGTCGACGCTGCTCGACGAGGGCCGGCAGACCGATGCGCACTCGGCGCTCGCGAAGGCGACGGTCACCCGCCTGATGCGCGAGGCGGTCGCCCGCTGCCGCGAGGCGTGCGGCGGCAACGGCATCGTGCTCGACTACGGCGTCGGCCGCTTCTTCGCCGACGCCGAGGCGATCTACTCGTACGAGGGCACGGTCGAGATGAACACGCTCATCGTCGGCCGCGAGGCGACGGGGTTCGCGGCGTTCGTCTAGTCCGCCCGGCGCGGCGGGCCGCCTCGCGCGCTAGGCCGGGTCGCCCTCCGACGCCGCATCCGGTCGCGCTTCGGGCGCCGCGAGCGCCGGGGCGCCGCCGGTGAGGTTCGCGCGCAGCAGCAGCACGACCATCAGGGTGACGACGATCATCTCGCCGCCGTCCTCGGCGACCGCGAGCCAGTCGAGCCCGGTCGCGCCGCCGCTCACCGCCTGGTGCACGAGGTCGAGGCCGATGCCGAACACGGCGAGCAGCGCGACGAGCGCGGTGAGCGCGCGGAACAGCCAGCGCTCGCGGCGGTCGGCGAAGAAGTAGGCGACGACGAGCAGCACGAGGCACGCGCCGCCCGCGGCGAGCGAGACGACGATCTCGCCGAAGTCGCGGGCGCGCAGCCCGAGCGCCGCCTCGAGCCCGAGCAGCTCGGCGGCGATGAGCCCGCCGTCCTCGTGGATGCGCAGCGCGTCGTCGGCGAGCAGGTAGGCGAAGGGCGGCAACCAGGCGAGCATCCGCCACGAGCGGCGCTCGACGGCGAGCACGACGACGAGCAGCAGCACGAAGGCGAGCTTGAGGTACTGGAACACCTCGGCGTAGCCGCGGTCGGTGTCGACGAAGAGCAGCGCGTTGCGGGAGCCGACCAGCTCGCCCGCGATGTGGACGGCGATGAAGGCGAGGTCGTTGAGCGCGATGAACGCGGCGAGCAGCACGACGGCGCGCTGGTCGCGCAGCAGCCACGACCAGAACTCGCCGCGCCCGGGGATGGGCGCGGGGCGGCGGATGCGCGCGGCGGCGGTCATGATGCGGGCTCCTCACGGCGGCGGCAGGGTCGCCCGACGGGCGATTCGGATGCACTGACTCCAGGTTAGAACTCAGCCGCCGTTCAGGTCGCGTTCACCCGCCGGTTCTCATCGAGCTCTCATCGGGACGCCCGGGCGGCCGCACCGGGACCGTCGCGCCGGCAAGGTCATCCCCCGGTCGCACGACCCGGTCGCGGGCCCGACGGTCCACGGTGATTGAATGGACCCCATGACTCTGCTCCCCCGCCCGCGATTCGCGGAAAGCCGCGACCCCCGCGTGCTGTGGCGGAAGTGGATGCGCGGCGAGCTCGAGTTCACCCGCACGATGGCGCTCGTCACCGCGGTGCTCATGGTCGCCTTCGCGGGCGACATGGTGCGGTACACGATCGCGTGGCGCGGCTACGCCGAGGTCGTCGCGGTGCTCATCGTGCTGCTGTTCATCGCGCTCCGGCGCCGGAAGCCGGCGCTGCGGCTGCGGCACCTGCCGCTGATGCTGCTGCTGTTCATGGGCTGGTGCCTCGTCACGATCCTGTGGTCGCGCTACCGCGTCGAGACCGGCATGGCGTCGCTCGTGCAGGTCGTCACGGCGTTCGCCGGGCTCGCGATCGCGGTCTCGCTCACCCGCTACCAGTTCATCCGGGCGGCCGGCGTCGCCTTCCGCGGCCTCGTCTACGGCTCGCTCGTGTTCGAGCTCTACGTGGCACTGGTGTCGCCGTCGGGCGTGATCCCGCCGTCGTACACGTGGGCGGGCGACATGCAGCGGATGCTCGACCCCACCACCCCGGGCACCCCCGGCGAGATGCCGGCGCACCTCTACTGGAGCTTCGGCAATCTGCTCTCGGGCGGCGCCCTGCAGGGCCTCATGGGCAACCGCAACCTGTTCGCGATGGTGGCGCTGCTCGCGCTGATCGTCACCGTCGCCGAGCTCTGGGACCGCCGCCTGCGCCCGATCGCCGGCGGCATCGGCGTCGCCGCCGCGCTGTTCGCCATCGCGCGCACCACCTCGGCGACGGTGCTCGTGGCCGGTCTGTTCGTCGGGCTCGCCGTGGTGCTCGTGGTGCTCGGCCGGCGCATCGGCCGGCGCTGGCGCTGGGTGATGTACGGCGCGGTCGGCACGGCGCTCGTCGTCGGCGCGGTGCTCGTGGTCGTCTACAACAACGAGGTCTTCGCGCAGATGAACCGCACGTCCGACATGTCGGGCCGCGGCACCATCTGGCGGTCGGTGATCGCGCTCGGGTCGACGGCACCGCTGCTCGGCATCGGCTGGATCAGCTACTGGGCGCCGTGGCTGCCCGAGTTCTCTTCGCTCGCGGTGATCGACGGCGCGGCGCACCACCAGGCGCACAACGCCTTCCTCGACGTCTGGATGCAAACGGGCGCGGTCGGGCTCGTGCTGTTCGCGGTGCTCGTCTTCGCGACGCTGATCCGCACCTGGTGGGTGGCGATCGACCGCCCCGACACCCCGCTCGTCGAGCCGCTGCGCGAGCGCGGCCGCCCGCACCTCGCCGGTGCCACCGCGGTGCCGTTCCTCTTCATGGTGGCGCTCGTCGTGCAGGCGATGACCGAGTCGCGCCTGCTCGTCGAGGGCGGCTGGCTGCTGCTCGCCTACTGCGCGATCTACGCGAAGCTGCGGGTGCAGGACCCGGTCATGCTGCCGCGCCGCACCGGCGGCGAGCGCACCGGTCCGATCGGCGTGATCGTCGACCCCGTGCGCGACCTCTGATCCGCGTCGGCCAACCCCGTCCACGCCGACCGGGCCGCCGCCCCGAGGCACCCATCCCGAGCACCCGGCCGCCGCGCGAGCGGCGCCGCGGCTCAGTTGAGCAGCGCCATCAGCCCTTCGCTGCGGCTCTCGCCAGCGTCGTTGCGGTAGACGAGCTCGAGCCGCCACTCCTCGCCCGCGAGCCGCGGGTCCTGCAGCTCGAACTCGCAGATCGTCGCGAAGCCGTCGTCGCGGCGCTCGGCGGCGACGGCGGTGAGCCGCTCGTCGCCGCGGGTGGCCTCGAGGCGGCACTCGCCGTCGTCGCGGGCGACGCCGAGCACGAGCCCGGTCGCCTGCAGCGTGCCGCTCGGGCCGTGCCACTCCCAGTTCTGCAGCGAGGCGAGGCCGGGTTCGGCGGCGGGTCGATCGCCGCTCGCGGCGGCGCCGGCGCCCGCGCCGCTGCCGGCCGGCACGACGGTGAGGGGCGGCCCCGCGTCGATCGAGTCGCGCTCGAGCATCACCCAGGCCGCCGCGACCAGCCCGCCGACGAGCAGCAGGCTGATCACGATGAAGGCGACGGCGCCGACGGCGCGGCCGCGCCCGTCAGCGGCGGATGACATGGCAGCCGAACGACTTGTGCGAGCCGGGGCCGATGTTGTGCGCCGTCAGGCACACGCGGTTGTCGCCGGCGGGGAGCCGCAGGTCGACCGAGTAGCCGTGCCGGTCGGTGAGCGCCGGGTAGACGCGCTGCACATCGGGGCGCGAGAGGTTCGCCTTGATGTGGCGGCCCTCGCCGTTCACGGTCACCCAGACGTAGACGTGCTGGTCGGGCGCGTCGAGGTCGGCGGCCCAGCCGCTGATGCGCACGCCGCCGGTGATCGTGCTGATCCGGTCGATCGAGCCGATCGGGTCGTCGCCGGGCACGGTGACGGTGCGGCAGCCGATCGACTTGCGGTTCGTCGTGCCCGAGTCGATCACCTCGGCGCAGACCCGGTGCGTGCCGGGCCGCAGCGAGAGCGCGCTCGAGAATCCGGCCGCCTCGGCGCGCGGGTCGATGACGCGCGCGACGTCGGGGCGCGAGGTGCCGGTGCGGACGGTCGTCGACTGGCCGTTCGCCGTGAGCACGACCTGCGCGCTCGTCGGGGTGTCGGCGTCGAAGGCCCAGCCGTTCACCCGCACGCCGCCGGCGATCGCGGTGACGCCGTCGAGGTGGCCCTGCGGCGCGAAGTTCGTGCCCGCCGCGACCTGGATGGTGCGGCAGCCGAGGCTCCGGTGCGAGCCGCTGCCGGTGTTGTGGAGCGTCACGCACACGCGGTGCTCGCCGGCGCTCACCTTGTAGCTCGACTGGTAGCCGCGGTGCGTGCCGTACTCGGGGTAGCGCTCGGCGACGTCGCTGCGGTACTGGTTCGCGCGGATGTGCCCTCCCTTGCCGTCGACGGTGACGTAGACGTACACGGGGTTCGACGGGTTGTCGGGCTCGTAGGCCCAGCCGCGCACGTTGATCACGCCGGGCGTCGTCGACAGCGAGGTGATCGTGCCGATCGGGTCGACCCCGCCGGTGGTGCCGCCGGTGACGGTGACCGTGCGGCAGCCGAGGGAGGTGTGGGCGCCGGGGCCGATGTTGTGGAGCGTCGCGCACACCTCGCGGGTGCCGGGCTCGGCGGTGAGCGTGGTGGCGAAGCCCTGGTTCGGGCCGGCGCCGGGCAGCGCCCGCTGCACGTCGGGGCGCGGGGCGTTCGCGCGGATGTGCTTGCCGACGCCGTCGATCGTCACCCAGACGTAGAGCGACTGCGTCATGTCGTCGGGGTCGATGCCCCAGCCGGTGAGCCGGATCGTGCCGTTGCCGCCGGTGGCGCTGTCGATGGTGCCGTAGGGGCTGCGCTTGCTCGACGAGTCGTCGGCGCTGCCGGTGGTCGGGCCGAACCAGTCGTTGTAGAGGCGCCAGAAGTTGCGGTTGCCGTACGCCGAGCAGCCGTCGCCGGTGCCGTAGAGGTTCGCGAGCGCGGCCCGGTTCGGCACGTACGGCGTGTAGATGTAGAGCGCCGCCGTCGCCGCGTTCTCGATGTACACGCGTTGCGTGCCGCACGAGAGGCTCGGGTTGTACTGGATGTTGTTGTACCGGCCGGCGACGTACCCGTAGTCGTAGGGGTTCTGCACGTAGCGCTGCATCTGCGCGGCGGCGTTGTAGAGCTGGTTGAAGAACCCGCCGTAGTCGGGGTGGCACCAGCCGGGGCGCGAGGGGTCGTCGGGGCAGTAGTAGCCCATCGCCCGCTCGTAGCGCCAGTCGCCGGGGCCGTTCATCGTGACGAGCGAGGTCTCCTTCTCGAGCATCACGAGCAGCACCTTCGGCGAGATGCCGCACGAGTTCGCGACGTTGACGATGATCTCGGCGGCGCTCTCGCGGCTGCGGCCGGTGTACCCGTCGCAGCGCGAGGTCGCGGGCTGGCTGCGGGTCGCCTGCGCGAAGCTCTTCAGGCAGTTCGAGCCGCAGTTGCGGCCCTTCTCGTCGAGGAAGCGCTGCACCTCGGCGACGGTCATCGCGTCGCCGTCGAAGAAGAGCGAGTCGGTGATGAGCATCCCGGGCGTGAAGTCGCTCCCGCTCACGGCGGTGGCCGGCGCGGCGCGATCGGGCGCGAAGTGATCGGTCACGAAGAGCGCGGCGAGGAGCACCGCCGCGGCCAGGACGGCCAGGGCGCGGTGGATGCGGTTCATGCGTCGACCTCGACGACGACGGGCTCGCTGGTGCCGATGACCTCGTCGTTCGAGAACTCGATGACGACCTCGTAGACGCCCGGGGCGACGTCGAGGTAGGTGGTCGGGCACACGGTCGACTGCGCGTCGGGCAGCGCCGCCACCTCGGCGACGTGCTCGACGCCGTCGGCGTCGACGGCGGTGTAGGCGCAGGTGCCCTCGCCGATGTACTCGGCGACGAAGGAGCGCATCTCGATGCCCTCGCCGGCGATGTGCTCGATGCCGATGACGGCGACGGCCACCTCGCGGCGCGGGTCGACCGGCTCGTCGGTCGCTTCGGGCGCCTCGGTCTCGGCGGGCTCGTCGGTCTCGACCAGCGCGTCGGTCTCGACGGGGGTCGGCTCGGCGGTCGGCGTCTCGGTCGGCTGCGGCTCGGTCTCGAGCACATCGGGGTCGGCGCCGACGCCGGCGCAGCCGGCGAGCGTCAGCCCCAAGACGAGCGCACCGGCGGTCAGCGACCACCAGGCGCGGCGGGTGCGGGGCGACTCGAGCGGATTCCCGGCCATCGTTTCCTCGATTCACGGCGTGTCGGTCACAGGAACAACACGAACCACACTAACCACACCCGCAACTTCTGTCACCCCATCCCGGCGTGGCGCCTTGACTCGGGGCGCACGAGGGCTCGACGAGCACGGGCGCCCCGATCCTCGATCGGGGCGCCCGTGCGGCGCGGCGAGCGGGCCGGCGCTAGAGCAGCGCGGCGCGCAGCGCCTTGAGGTAGGTGCTCCCCCAGCGCTTCGTCGGCTCGAGCACGGCGCCCTCGGCCCACTCGTTCCACGCGTTGACGATCACGACGCGGTGCTCCTCGTCGCGCTCGGCGACCGCCTCGACGCAGGCGCGCATCCAGCGGCGGAACGTGTACGGGTTCGCGCCGTACCAGAGGTCGGGCTCCCACTGCCGGCGTGCGGTGTTGTCGAAGCAGACCATCGCGCCCGGGAAGTCGGTCTCGGGCAGCTCGTTCGCGAGCCGGCGCTCGGCGGCCTCGCACATCCCGGCGTAGCTGAGGATGTTGCCGTTGAAGCGCGGCACGACGCCGAGCCCCTCGTGGCCGAGCGGCACGTACTGGTGGTTGTGCGGCGGGAAGGCGAGCGCCCCCTGGATGCCGGCCTCCATGTACGAGGCGTTGAGACCGTCGAAGTTCGCGCCGACGTCGACTGACATCAGGTGCAGCTCGCCGACGCCCTCCTCGCGGGCCCGCCGGCGCCAGTGCTCGATCACCCGCGCGTAGTCGGGGATCTGCGCGATGCGGTAGATCGCGACGACCGCGGCGCCGTCGACGCGGTAGTACTTCTCGTTCTTCAGCAGCGGCATCACGTCGTCGATGAACTGCTCGGCGGGCACCTTGTCGTACTCCTGCGCGATGAGCACGTTCGCGGTGTCGCCGTCCCAGCGGCGGGTCCAGTTCTCGTTCGCCCACATGATGCAGAAGGGCTGGTCGAGGTCCGACTCGGCGAGCCGCTCGATCGGCATCTCCATGAGCTTCTGCCCCGAGAACCAGTAGTAGTAGTACATGAAGGCGTGCACGCCGTGCGCCTTCGCGAGCTCGGTCTGGCGCTCGCGGATCTCGTCGAGCCGCAGGTCGTAGAAGCCGAGCTCGCCCGGCAGCAGCGGCTGGTTCTGGCCGTAGTAGACGGGCTTCGCCTTGCTGAGGTTCGTCCACTCGGTGAAGCCCTTGCCCCACCAGGCTTCGTTCTCGGCGAACGGGTGGAACTGCGGCAGGTAGAAGCTCATGGCGCGCGCCCGCCAGGCGGGGTCGACGAGCCGCGCGGCGAGCTCGTCGGCGTCGATGCGCGGCACGGTCTCGAGATCGGGGCGCTCGACGATCGCGTAGCCGGCCTCCTTCGAGAGCATGCCGATCATCCGCTCGACCGCGTGCGCGGTGGTGCCGTCGATCTGGCCGGCCTCGGCCTCGAAGTCGTCCTCGTCGAGCATGAGCGCGCGCAGGCCCTGCAGCACGAAGCCGCGGATCCAGTAGATCGAGCCGGAGGGGAACTCGAGGTCGCGCGGGTCGTAGCCGAGCTCGAGCCGGCGCATGAGCTCCTTGACGATCGGCTCGTCGCCGCCCCACTGGTCGGCGCGGGCGATCGAGCCGGTCGAGGTGACGACGCCGATCTTCGGGTTCTCGAGCATCGTGCCGACGATGTCGAGCACGTTCTCGGGCGTGCCGAGCAGGTCGCGGTAGAAGCCCTGCTTCCACTCCTCGCCGGTGCCGCTGAGCGTGCCGTGCGACTCGCGCCACTCGCTCTTCTTCGTGTGGATCTTCATCACGAGGTCGTACGGGTCGAAGAACCCGGCGTTCGCGACCTGCACGAGCGGCCAGATGTCGCGGCCGTGGTTGGCGACGTCGAGCACGCGGGTGTTCGCGGCGCCGGCCGTCGCGAGCGCGGCCTCGTCGACGGGCGCGCCCGAGGCGTTCGTGACGATGAGGTCGAACGGCACGGGGATGCGCGCGAGCTGCTCGCAGATCTCGGCCACGAGGTCGGCGTAGTAGACGTGCAGGTGCACGCCGATCGGCGCGGGCGCCTCGAACGGCGGGTGGTCGACGCGCCACTTCGAGGGGAAGCCGACGAAGTGCGCGCCCTCGTTGCGCCGCAGGAACGCGTCGAACGACGCGGCGAGGCCGCTCGGCGCCGCCTTGATGGTGCGGCCGGCGATGCGGTCGCCGAGCGCGGTGCGGGCGGCGGTGAACCGGCGCTGCAGGCCGGCCCGGGTGATCCGACGGATAGGCATGTGTCGTGATTCTCTCTCGTGTTCGATCGGCGCTCGGCCGATCACATCCAGTCGTCGATGTCGATGCCGAACGCCTCGCGCAGGCGGCCGGGCACCCGGTCGCCCTGCGGCACGACGTGCGGCCGGGTGATGAGCTCGCGCTTGATGAACGGCACGCCGGCGCGCAGCGCCTTCTCCCAGCCGTCGATCATCGGGTTCACGCCGGGGTGCACGATCGCCGGCGCCTCGAGGAAGGCCGACGCGACGAACGCCTCGTTATGGAGCCGCGTCGACAGCCCGAACTCGTAGCGGTCGATGACGAGCTGCTTCGTCGCCTCGGGCCGCACCGAGGCCCAGTAGTCGCGGAAGGTCGGCGCGCGGAGCACCGACGAGGTGAAGCCGAGGAAGTAGCTCTGCAGATGCGCCTTCACCTGGAAGCTGCGCACGAGCCCCCACCAGTCGCCGTGGGTGGCGTCGAAGTCGGCGAGCACTTCGTCGAGCGACCAGAACGGCCCGAGCAGCGAGTCGTTCACCTGCAGCACGCGCTCGGCCTCGAACAGCTGCGGGCACGAGAGGAAGCCGGCGGCCCAGCTGCCGAAGTCGTAGCCGATGTTCGGCTTGCGCAGCACCGCCACCCGGTCGGGCACGCCGTCGGGCCACTCGAGCGGCTCGGGGATGGGGCAGGCGCTCGACAGCAGCACGTCGTAGTCGTGCTCGACGAGCTCGCGCACGAGCCGGTCGAGCGAGGGGGTGATGCGCGGCGCCGTCGAGAACTGCGCGACGACGGCCGCTCGGCGCGTGCGCTCGGGGAGGCGCGCGTCGCCCTCCCAGCGCAGCTGCGGCCGCAGGTGGTCGAAGAACGCGCTGCGCACTAGCCGCGGCCCCGGCGCATGACCACTCGCAGCGGCGCGGTGAGCTTCCACGAGCGCGAGTCGCGCAGGTCGACGACCTGCTGCGCGAACGCCACGGCCGAGGCGTGCTCGGCGTCGATGCGGCGCTGGAGCTCGTCGTTGCGGGCGCGCAGCTCGCGCACCTCGAGGCGCGCGGCGAGCAGCTCGCCGCGCAGGCGGGCGAGCTCGTCGGTCTCGGCGGCGGTCATCGACAGGCCCCTTTCGTGTCGCTGCCCGTCTCCGGGCGCATCCTGCCCAGTGTACGCACCGGGCGGGTTCCGGAGCCGCGACGACGCCGGTCGCTAGAATCGTTGCACCCCGGCGC
>JAAYAS010000062.1 GCA_012719255.1 Microbacteriaceae bacterium
ACTTCAGATGTTTGCCGAAACGATACGCGGGCGGGCCGAGGCCGCGGGTGCGCCAGTCGTAGATCGTCGAGACGGGGATGCCCAAATACGTGGCCAGCTCGCCGACATCGATCAGGGGCTCCAGGCCCCACGGGGTGGGTTGTGCTTCGGTGTCCATGACGAACAGGTGCACGGCGCGCATCGCAGCTGACCGTACACAACCGGGGCGGTCGAGGCCCTGCCGGGTGACTGTCGTCCGAGTGCCGCCTCGGCGTGTCAAAAAGATGGGTTTGTGATGACCGGATCAAATCTCACCTACGAAAAAATCGCGGAAACCCTTGAGTTTCCGCGATTTTTTGGTCGGGCTGACAGGATTTGAACCTGCGACCCCTTGACCCCCAGTCAAGTGCGCTACCAAGCTGCGCTACAGCCCGTTGCGGCTTCCGGCCAGGCCGGAGCAACCAGGACAGCTTAGCGCATCCTGCGACCGGGTTGCGAACCGGCGATCTACCGGCGCGCCTCGTCGGCGACGTGGTCGATGATCCGCTCGAGCCGCTGCAGCATCGCGCCCCCGCGGCGCTCCAGCTCCTCGGGCGTCGTGAAGTAGGCGGGCCCCCGGCGGATCACGTACGGGCACGACAGCGACTCGCAGATGTAGGTGCCCATCGTCGAGCCGCGCCGGCCGCGCTCGCCCGCGAACCGGGCCGAGAACATCCGCACCGTGGTCGACGGCTGCGACGAATGGCAGAGCGAGCACATCGCGACGATCCCCCGCCGCATCGTCGCTTGCGAGGCGTGCACGACGAAGCTCACGAGCTCGTCGCCGCGCCAGTGCGTGAGGTAGCCGCGGCGCGGCGCGCGCAGATCGCGCCAGCCGAGGAACTCCCGCTCCTCCCACACCATCTCGTGCAGGCCGGGCATGTGCATCTGCTCGAGCTCGTCGGCCGTCGCATTGATGAACGAACCGCGGATCTGCTCTTCGGTGACCGGACGCATGCGCTCCATCCTCGCACGCGCCGCCTGCCGCTCCCCTCGGCGCTACGCTCGGCGCATGACCACGCCCAGCGCATCCCGAGTCGCCCTCATCACCGGCGCCGGCGCCCCCGACGGCATCGGCTTCGCGGCCGCCCGCCGGTTCGTGCGGGCCGGCGGCCGCGTCGCGATCGGCGGCACCACCGCCCGCGTGCGCGAGCGGGCCGGCGAGCTCGACCGCGAGGCCGGCGCCGAGCGCGCCCTCGCGGTCGTCGCCGACCTCACCGATCCGGATGCGGCCGCCGACGCCGTGCGCGCGACCGTCGACGCGTTCGGCCGGCTCGACGTCATCGTGAACAACGCCGGCATGACCTCGGCGGCCGATCCGCTCGGCGCCGGCGAGGCGAACACCGCCGAGCGGCTCGACCCGGCCGGCTGGCGGCGCTCCCTCGACCGCAACCTCACCACCGCCTTCCTCGTCACCCGGGCGGCGCTCCCCCACCTGCGCGACTCGCCGCACGGCCGCATCGTCACCGTCGCCTCGGTGTCGGGGCCGGTGCTCGCCTACGCGGGCGACGTCGGCTATCACGCGGCGAAGGCGGGGCTCGTCGGCCTCACGCGGGCGCTCGCGATCGACCTCGGGGATGCGGGGGTCACCGCGAACGCGGTCGCGCCCGGCTGGATCGCCACCGGCTCGGCGACGCCGCACGAGCTCGTGCAGGGCGCGGCGACGCCGCTCGGCCGCCCCGGCACTCCCGACGAGGTCGCGGCGGTCATCGAGTTCCTCGCCTCCCCCGACGCCGCCTACGTGACCGGCCAGGTGCTCGTCGTCGACGGCGGCAACTCGATCGCCGAAGAGCGCGCCTGACCCCGAGTCCGCCCGGGGTCGCGGGAGAACTCCCGGTCGGGGCACCCGGACGCAGCGGTGTCGGAGGCTCGTGCGAACTTCTTCGTGCCGTGCGACACGACCACGACGAAAGGCCGCACTCATGTCCACGACCCACCTGAACCACCGCGACGCCGCCCGCCTCGCCGAGCGCATCGCCGCCCGGCGGTGCGAGCTCGACCTCACGCCCGGCGAGGCCGCCGCGCGCGCCGGCGTCTCCACCAGCACCTGGACCAAGTACGAGACCGCCGGTCGCATCGGCGACGCGAAGGTCGCCGGCGTGTGCCGCGCGATGCAGTGGGCCGACCTCACGGGCGTCCCGGCCCCGTACCGAGACCAGCCCGACCGGCTCGGCTGGTCGCTGGCCATCGCGCTCAAGCTCGGCGACGAGTGCGCCGTCGACTACGCCGATGCCGGCGATGCCGTGCTCGAGGCCGTCGAGCGCGACCTCGAGGCACTCTCCGCCCTGCCGAGCGGCACGCACCTCGGGCAGCTCGACCGCTCGTCGCTGCGCGAACTGCTGCCCGGCTGCGCGCTCGTGCGCTACGACTACGAGTTCGTGTTCGCGCTGCGCGGCGCCGTGGAGCAGGCGCGCACCGAGGTGCGCAACCGCGCGGCGTCGAGCACGGCGGGGCTGTTCCGGGGCGAGTCGGGATGGAGCCGGTACGGGTCGCCCGATGCCACGCTCGCGCTCGGGCACCGCGTCATCGTCGAGCGCACCGGCCGATCGCGCGATGCGCTCGCGCGCGAGCTCGACTCGTGCGGAATCGGCAGCGCCGAGTCGCTCGTGCGGCGCCTGCTCGACGACCGCGACCGGCTCCGGCACTCCGACGACGAGCACGGCCCGCACCTGTGCTGGCAGTGCGTCATCGAGGTCGAGCGCCGGCACCTCGACCGGCGGCAGGCGCAGCTCACGACGAACTACGCCGAGTGGGAGGGGCACCGCGACGTCGAGCCGTTCACCGAGGGCACCGGGCGGCTGCCGTTCTGACCGGCGCCGCGCCCGACCGGGCCCGTGCCCCGGGCCTGGTCGGGGCGATGCTGTAGGGTGGTCGAGTTGACGCCCCGGCGGAGCCTCATCGCGCACCGCCACGTAGTACTGGTGTCAGTTCCTCTGCCACCGGACCGGTGGCGCGATCCCCACGGGCGTGAAGCTGCCCGCCCGTGAAGCGAAGATTCGCGCCCTCCCCGGGGCCCGCATCTCGCCGCCCGAGCCGTAGCGCCGGGCGATACCGCGCCGGCCGTCCGTCGCCGCGAAAGACCGAGCCGCGCAGCCGGCTCACTCACCACACGGTCCACGCGGCCGAGTAAAGGAACAACATCATGGATACTGGCACCGTCAAGTGGTTCAACTCCGAGAAGGGCTACGGCTTCATCGCCCCCGACGACGGCACCCCCGACGTCTTCGCCCACTTCAGCGCGATCGCCGGCAGCGGCCGTCGCGACCTCACCGACGAGCAGCGCGTCGAGTTCGACGTCGAGCAGGGCCAGAAGGGCCCGCAGGCGTCGAACATCCGCCCGCTCTAGGCGAACGAGCATCGCGCCCCTGCGCGGCGATCGAGTCGCCGCGCAGGGGCGCGCCCGTTCACCCCACCACCACAACTCAAGAATCGTGGCCCGCAGTCCGGGCCCGGATGCGCCTGCGACGAGCGTTCGTGAACACGCCAGTGATCGTCCCCTCCGCATCCCGACGATCACGCACCGCAGAAAGGCAGCTTTCGAGCTATGACGCATCCCAGCGACCCCACCCCCGCCGAGCACGACGACACCGTCGCCGGCGCCCCCGACTCCATCGAGCAGCAGGCTGAGCAGGCCGAGCCGACCGACGCGGCCGAGCAGGCCGACGCCTCGCAGTCGGCCGAGCAGGCCGAGCAGACCGACGCGGTCGAGCAGACCGACGCGACCGACCCGGCCGACGAGGCCGCCGAGCCCGAGCCCGCCGACGAGCCCGAGCCGAAGAAGCCCGAGGGCCCGACCTTCGCCGACCTCGGCCTCAGCGAGCAGGTGCTCGCCGCGATCACCGAGATCGGCTACGAGACCCCGAGCCCCATCCAGGCCGCGACCATCCCCACCCTCCTCGAGGGCCGCGACGTCGTCGGCCTCGCCCAGACCGGCACCGGCAAGACCGCCGCCTTCGCGCTCCCCGTGCTCTCGCGGCTCGAGCCCGGCGGCCCCG
>JAAYAS010000063.1 GCA_012719255.1 Microbacteriaceae bacterium
CCTCGCCGCCGATCGTCGCCGGGTTGTCGTGCTCGAGCAGCCAGATCAGCGCGCCGCCCACGACGAGCAGCACGGTGGTGGTGATGAGCGTGAGCCGCACGTGCACGCCGAGGCGCTGCCGGGTGCGCACCCAGCGCACGAGCGCGAAGATCACCGGGAAGCCGAGCGCGCCGACGAAGGTGCCGACCGCGAGCATCCCGAGGAACCAGGCGTCGTCGCCGAACACCGCGATGCCCTCGGGGTTCGGCGCGAAGCCGGTGTTCGTGAAGGCGCTCGCGGCGTAGTAGAAGGCGTGCGCGACGGCCTCCCACCAGCGCTCGTAGGCGTCGGAGGCGATGAACGTCGGCAGGATCAGCACGGCGATCACCGACTGGATGAGCACGAGCGAGACGGCGATCGTCGCGAGCACGCCGCCGACCTCGCTGAGCCGCACCGCCTGCGACTCGGCCACCGCGCCGCGGTGGAGGCGCGCCGGGTTGCCGTCGCTCGCGGCGATGAGCCGCTGCCGCAGGCCGAGGCGGCGGGTGACGATGGTGCCGAGGATCGACGCGAGCGTGAGCACGCCGACCGCGCCGACCTCGAGGCCGACGAAGATCATCACCTGCCCGAACGTCGACCAGTGCGCGCCCATGTCGACGACGGCGAGGCCGGTGACGCAGATCGTCGACACCGCGGTGAACAGCGCCTCGTGATAGGCGGTGGTGCGGCCGGGGGCGGCCGAGATCGGCAGCCAGAGGATCAGCGACCACAGCAGGATGATGCCGGTGAACACCATCACCGCGTAGCGGCTCGGCGAGTGCGTGCTCGCGCTGCCGATCGCGGCGCGGATGCGGCCGAGCAGGGACATGGCACCGATGCTACTCCCGACGGGCTCCGGCGTCGTCGGCGCGTCGCCGCCGCTCACGGGGGTCGCGGATGCTATCGGGCGGCTTGGCGAATCGGGGTGCGACACCCTAGGCTGGCGATAACTCGCGTCACAACCGTCACAGAGGAAGGGGATCGCGACCATGGCGTCCGACCTGTCCGACATCCGGTTCCTCACCGTGGCCGAGGTGGCCGAGCTCATGCGCGTCTCGAAGATGACGATCTACCGCATGATCCACGCGGGGGAGCTCCCCGCCGTGAAGTTCGGCCGCTCGTTCCGGGTGCCCGAGTCGTCGGTGCAGGACGCCATCCGCGGCGCCGGCCGCGACGAGCGCACCGCGTAGCGCGACGCCCCTCGGCCGCGGCCCGGGGGCGGGCGCCTCGGCTCGGTGTAGTCTGGTACGAGCGCATTTTTTCCGTCGACCTGAGGAGAGCCCATGGGTTCCGTCATCAAGAAGCGTCGCAAGCGCATGTCGAAGAAGAAGCACCGCAAGCTGCTTCGCAAGACTCGCCACCAGCGTCGCAACAAGAAGTAACCAGTTCCGAGGGCCGCCCCGAATCGCCGGGGCGGCCCTCGGATCTTTCCCGGGAGCGCCCCGCCGCGCGCCTCCGCGACCGCTCCCGCGCGCATCCGCGACGGGCGTAGGGTGAGCGCATGGCACTGCTCACTCCGCGACCGCCCGACGATCGGTTCTCGCTCAAGGAGCGCCTCAACTCGCGCAAGGTGGGCGGCACGCTGCTGCTGCTCGCCGCCGCGGTCGCGTTCGTGCTCGCGAACACGCCGCTCGAGCCGTACTACTCGGCGGTGAAGGGCTTCGACCTCGCGCTGCCCGCGCTCGGCATCGAGCACATGTCGATCGGCCACTGGGCGAGCGACGGCGTGCTCGCGATCTTCTTCTTCGTGGTGGGCCTCGAGCTGAAGCGCGAGTTCGTCACGGGGCAGCTGCGCGACCCGCGCAAGGCGGCGCTGCCGGTGGCGGCGGCGGTCGGCGGCATGGCGTTCCCGGCGCTCGTCTACACGGCGGTCGTCGCGACGAGCGGCGTCGACGCGCTGCACGGCTGGGCGGTGCCGGTCGCCACCGACATCGCGTTCGCGCTGGGCCTGCTCGCCGTGTTCGGAAAGGGCCTGCCCTCGGCGTTCCGGGTGTTCCTGCTCACGCTCGCGGTGATGGACGACCTGCTCGGCATCGTCGTCATCGCGATCTTCTACACCTCGGCGCTCGAGCTCGTCTGGCTCGCGGCGGCGCTCGTCGTCATCGCGCTCTACGGCCTGTGCGTCAACCGCGGCTGGAACGCGATCTACCTGCTCGTGCCGCTCGCGCTGATCTCCTGGTACTTCATGCTCCGCTCGGGCGTGCACGCGACCATCGCGGGCGTGCTGCTCGGCCTCACGGTGCCCGCGCTGCCGCACCGCCACCGCGATCACGAGATCTCGTTCGCGGAGGACATGGAGCACGACTGGAACGCGATCTCGCAGGGCTTCGCGCTGCCGGTGTTCGCGTTCTTCGCCGCGGGCGTGCCGATCGGGGCGGGCGACGGGGGCTTCCTCGACGCCCTCTCGCATCCGGTGCTGCTCGGGGTGATGCTCGGACTGCTCGTCGGCAAGCCGCTCGGCATCTTCCTGACGGTGCTCGCGCTGCGGCGGCTGCCGATGTTCGAGCTCGACGACAACCTCAACCTCAAGGACGTCGTCGCCCTCGGCATCCTCGCCGGCATCGGCTTCACGGTGTCGCTGCTCATCGGCGAGCTCGCGTTCCGCGGGGATGCGGGGCTCGTCGACTACGCGCATCTCGGCGTGATCTTCGGCTCGGTGGCGGCGGCGCTCGTGTCGATCCCGGTGCTGCGCCTGCGCGAGCGCGAGCACCCGCTCGTGCCGCTCAGCGACGACGAGGCGATGCTGCCGTGACCGGCCGCGGCGCGGCCCCGGTGGTCGACTTCTACGAGCGGCCCGGCTGCCATCTCTGCACGGATGCGCTCGCGATCGTCGAGCGCGTCGCCGCCGAGTCGGGCGCGCTCGTGCGCCGCCACGACATCGATGCGGATGCGGCGCTGCAGCGCGCGTACGGCGAGCTCATCCCGGTGGTGGTCGTCGACGGCGAGCCGCACGCGCAGTGGTTCGTCGACGAGGCGCGGCTGCGTGAGGCGCTCGGATGACGCGGCCGGCGGGGGCGGCGCGGCCGCCGCGCCGGGGCGGGGCGCTCGCGCTCGCCGTCGCCGCGCTCATCGGCGCGAACCTGTTCTGGGCGGGCAACTACGCGTTCTCGCCGACTGCGGTCGCCGAGCTCTCGCCCTCGGGGCTCGCGGCCTGGCGGTGGGCGTTCTCGGCGCCGGTGCTGCTCGTGCTCGCGGCGCTGCTCGACCGGCCGGATTGGCGGGCGGTGCTGCGGCGCTGGCCGACGCACCTCACGCAGTCGCTGCTCGGCTTCTCTGGCTTCTCGCTGTTCACGTACTTGGCGGTCGAGCAGATCTCGCCGGTGAACGCGGCACTCGTGCAGACGCTGAACCCGGCGCTCATCCTCGTGCTCACGGGCATCGCGACGCGCCTGGCGCCGACGCGGCGGGAGGTGCTCGGCATCGCGGTGTCGATGGTCGGCGTGGTGATCGTGCTGCTCGGGCCGGGCGCCGATCTCGCGAATCCGGGGTCGACGGGGCTCGGACTGCTCTACATGGTCGGCGCGATCGTGACGTGGGGCTTCTACACGGTGCGCGGCCGGCGGCAGGTCGATCCGCCGGTGACCGGCACGGCGATGCAGGCGGTGTTCGCGATGCTCGTGACGGTGCCGATCGCGGCGGCGACCGGCGATCTGCACCTCGACGTGTCGGCGGCGGCGTTCGGCAGCCTCGTGTACATCGCGCTCGGCGCCTCGGTGGCGGCGATGATCCTGTGGAACTACGGGGTGGTGCGCACCGGGCCGAACGCGGCGGGCGCCTCGCTGAACCTGCTGCCGGTGTTCACGGCGGCGATCGCAGCGGTGCTCGGTGCGCCGCTCGTGCCGGTGCAGTTCATCGGCGGCGCGCTCGTGCTCGTGGGGATGTGGTTCGTCACGCGCAAGCCGGCGGCGCCGCCGGGCGCGGCGGATCGGGCCGATGGGGTCGATCCGCAGGGGCCGGCCGACCCGCCCTCGCCGTCGGGCCCGGTCGTCTCCGGGCGCGGCTGAGGCCGTCCGCCCGCCGTGCGTCCGGGTGCAGGCCCGGGATGGGATGATGGCGGCATGCAATGGGGCGTCCTCGATGAGATCGATCTCGCGATCGTGCGCGCGCTGCGGCGCGATGCGCGGCGGTCGGTGCGCCAGCTCGCCGAGGAGGTGCACATCTCGCGGTCGAGCGCGCACACGCGGGTGCGGGCGCTCATCGACAGCGGCGTGATCGTCGGGTTCGCCGCGGAGGTCGAGCTCGCGAAGCTCGGGCTGCCGGTGCGCGCGATGCTCGCGGTCGACACCGGGGCGTCGCCCGAGGGCAGCGAGCTCGCGGCGGCGCTCGCGGCGATCCCGCACGTGGCGCGGGTGCTCACGATCGCGGGCGAGGTCGACTACCTCGTCGAGATCGCCGCGCCGAGCCACGAGGCGCTGAGCGAGGTGGTGCTGCGCCGGGTGCTGAAGCTGCCGGGCGTGACCTCGGTGCGCACGCACCTCGTCATCGGCGAGACCGAGGCCGACCCGGTCGACGACCTCGAGCCGCCGGGCCGCGGGGGCGGCGCCCCGCCCCGCACCGGTCCGGTGCCGACCTCGCCGCGAACCGGGCCGATCCCGACGCGGTCGCGCTGAGCGCCGGTGGGGCGCGGCACGTGCTGGCCGCGCCGGCGACGCGGTTGCGCGGCATGACGCGCTCGCCGGTCGGTTCGCCGTCGGTCGGTTCGCCGTCGGTCGGTCCGTCGTCGGTCGGCAGCGTGCAGCGGCACCGCCTGCCGCCCCGCGCGTCCCGACGGAGGCGGGGCGGCGAGGGGAGCCAGGTGCGGCGCGGCCGGCGACTTCGAGGCGGCTCGGCTCAGAAGGGCGGCGGGTCGTCGCCGTTGTCGCGAGGGGTCGGCCGGAACTCGGGGCGCGTTCGACGGCCCGGGCCGGCCGTGCCGGGCGGGGTGCTCTCGCCGGGCGGCTGGTTGCCGCCGGGCGGTGCGCCGTTGTCGGGCGGTGCGCTCGCGTCCGTCGGGCGGCCGCCGGGCGGGCCGGTCCAGGGCCGCGCGATGGGCGCGGGGCGCTCGGTGTAGCTGCGTCCGCTCGGCGAGGTCCAGATGAGCACGCCGCACGCGCGCTGCTCGAGCTTCCAGCGGGCGTGCTTGATGGTGTGGTGGTACCGGCAGAGCATGGCGGTGTTGCCGTCGACGGTGCGGCCGCCCTCGGCCCAGGCCTCGGTGTGGTCGGCGTCGCAGAAGCGGGCGGGCCTGCCGCAGCCGGGCATGCGGCAGGTGCCGTCGCGCACCTCGAGGAAGCGGCGCAGCTCGGCGCCCGGGCGGTAGGTGTCGGCGGCGAGCGGCGCGCCGTTCACGGGGCCGGTGAGCACGCGCACCCACTGGCTCGCACCGGCGCAGAGCTGCAGGGCGGTGTCGAGCGGGATCGGCCCGACCCCGTCGAGCATCGCCGGGGCGTCGTCGACGCCGATCGCGGTGAGCGCGGGCACGGTGATGGCGACGCGCGCCTGGATCGAGTTGATCGCCGCGTGCCGCGAGACGTCGTCGACGCGACCGGCGAGCAGCAGCTCGACCAGCGCATCCGCGCGCACCTCGCCGAAGATCCGGTCGTCGAGCGGGTCCACGTCGAGCGGGGCCGCGTTGGCGGTCTGCCCGTCGGCCTCCGCGCCGGCTCGGCGACCGGCGCAGCCCGGGTCGCCGCAGCAGGGCTCGGCACCGTCGGGACGGGCCTCGTCGGGCCGTGCCTCGTCGGAACGGGCCTCGTCGGGCCGGGCGCCGTCGGGACGGGCCTCGTCGGGACGGGCGCGATCGGCTCGGGCGCCGCATCCGGACCCCGCGGCGTCGAGGGCGCGCGCACGGTCGGCGTCGTCGAGCAGCTCGGGGTCGTGCACCGCCCGGCCGAACGCGCCCTCGTAGGGGATCGGTTCGGCGGCGGCCGCGGCGCGCTCGCGCCGCTCGCGGAGGTTCGCGCGCGCGAGCCGGGTGAGGCGGTCGTGGATCGCGTGCGCCATCACCGAGGGGAGCGCGGCGACCAGCTCGGACATGCCCGCGCCGACATCGCGCACCTTGACGTCGCGGCGGCGGCGCTCGGCCTCGTGGGCGGCGGCCGCGCCCTCGGGGTCGAGCTCGGCGACCAGCCGCTCGGCGATCGGCTTGAGCCGCCCGGGCGTGCGCTCGTAGGCGTGCGGCAGCACGAGCCGCTCGTAGCGCTCGCGCCGCTCGTCGTCGCCGATGAGCGGCGCGCCGGCGGCCGCGATGACCTGGGCGTGCCCGCTCGCGATGCGGCCGGAGCGGAGCGCGGCGAGCGCGCGCGGGTAGAAGTCGCGCAGGGTGACCGCGCCGTCGAAGCGCACGAGGATGGTGCGGTCGCTCACCCGGGTGGCGAGGCCGAGCTCGACGGCCATCGACCGGTACCGGGCGTCGGATTCGGCGCCCATCCGATCGCCCGGCGCCTCGTGGCAGAAGTCGACCACGTCGGCGTAGTGCTCGGTAAACTCGGCGTCGAGCTCGGCGCGGCGCCGCGCGAGCTCGATCTCGCGCTCGACGAGCGCGTCGATGCGCTCGCCGTCGGCGTCGCGGGGAACGGCGTCGTCGGGGATGCGGTCGGACACGGCGGGCACCTCCATTCGCGGGCAAGCGGGATGACGGGCAGTGCGTGGAGCGGGATGCGGTCGTCAGACCTGCGCAACGTATGGAGCGGGGGAGCCGGGTGAGGTCGAGCAGCGGAGCGGGCGGGACGGAGCGGGGCTGGAGCGGGGCTGGAGCAGCGAGTCGTGCCGGGGAGCCGGCGCACGACCAGTGGACCATGAGCCTCCGACACCGCACGCGCGGTGCCGATCAAGGGGCGCGCACCAGGGGAGCGAGGCCCTCCTCGGGTGCAGTCGTACTCTCGCACGAGCCTCCGACACCTGCGGAGTTCGGGGCCGCGGGGCGAGGGCGGGTGGTGCAGTCGCACTGTCGCACGGGCCTCCGACACCTGGCGGATGCGGGGCCGGATGCGGTGGGACAGATGCTGCGGGTGGTGCAGTCGCACTCTCGCACCAGCCTCCGACGCTCGGGTCTCCGAGGGGCCGGGCCGCACCATCCGCGAACCGCTCCGCATGATTCCGCCCGGTAGTTGCACCTGCAACTACCGGGCGGATCGCGCGAGTGCCGGTCGCATCGCACGAGTGCCGGGCGGACGGATGGCCGCCGTCGCAGCGTCCGCCCGGACGCGCGGCCAGGGCCGCCGGACGGATGGCACCGCTCGCCCTGAAGTCGCCGACCCCGGTAGCGCCTCCCAGCGGAACCGGGCCAACCTCATCCCATGAACGACAACGGCGTCACCGACACCGGCCGGCGCGGGCCGGTGATCGCAGACACTCAGACCGCGTACGCGCATCTGCTCGACCGGCTGCCGGGCGCCGAGCCCGTGCGCCTCATCGACGAGCACGGCGCGCCCGACACCACCGAGCGCAGCGGCGGGTACGCGATGCCCGCCGACGAGCTGCTGCTCGACGCCTATCGGCGCATGTCGGTCGCCCGCCGCTGGGACATCCAGGTCACCAAGCTCACCCGCCAGGGCAGGCTCGCGACGTTCCCCTCGGGGCTCGGCCAGGAGGCCGGCGAGATCGGCGCGGTGCTCGCGCTGCGCGACGACGACTGGCTGTTCCCCACCTACCGCGACTCGCTCGCGCTGCTCACCCGCGGCGTGCCTCCGGGCGAGCTGCTGCCGTTCTTCCGCGGCGAGTGGCACATGTCGTACGACCCGCGCGACCACCGCGCCGCCGGCCAGGCGACGCCGCTCGCCACGCAGGCGCTGCACGCGGTCGGCTTCGCCCACGCCGAGCGGCTGCGGGGCCGGGGCACCGTCGCGCTCGCCTTCCTCGGCGACGGCGCGGCGAGCGAGGGGGATGCGCACGAGGCGATGAACTTCGCGGCCACCTGGAACGCGCCGACCGTGTTCTTCGTGCAGAACAACCAGTACGCCATCTCGGTGCCGATCGAGCGGCAGACCGCCTCGCGGTCGATCGCCGACCGCGGCGCCGGCCTCGGCATGCGCGGCGTGTGGGTCGACGGCAACGACGCCGCGGCCGTGCTCGCCGTCGTCGCCGACGCCGCCGAGCGCGCCCGCCGCGGCGAGGGGCCGACCGTCATCGAGGCCCGCACCTACCGCCTCGAGGCGCACACGAACTCCGACGACCCCACCCGCTACCGCACCGAGGCCGAGCAGGAGGCGTGGCGCGCGTTCGATCCGATCGCCCGGCTCGGCGCCCACCTCCGCGAGCGCGGGCTCGTCGACGACGACACCGAGGCGCAGATCGCCGCCGAGGCGGAGCGCCTCGCCGCCGAGACCCGCGACACCATGAACGCCGACCCCGAGCTCGACCCGCTCGAGCTGTTCGACCACGTCTACGCGACGCCCCGCGCGGCGCTCCGCGAGCAGCGCGCGGCGCTCGCGGCCGAGCTCGCGCAGCGCGACGACGCCGACGGCGAGCACGACCGCGACGCCGCCGAGGAGCGGGCCCACGAGCGCACCGCGGCCACCGCATCCGACGGCCGCGACGACGACGCCGCCGAGGCGGGCGCCGGGGCCGAGCCGGGCGCCGGTGCCGAGTCCGCCGCATCCGCGCCGCCGCCCGCGCCCCCGGCGCCGCCCGCCCGACCCGCCCGCGCGACCGACGAGGAGGCCGCACGATGACCGAGCAGCTCACCATGGCCGCCGCGCTCAACGCGGCGCTGCGCGACGCCCTCGACGCCGACGACTCGGTCGTCGTCTACGGCGAGGACGTCGGCCCCCTCGGCGGCGTGTTCCGCGTCACCGACGGCCTCGCCGCCGACTACGGCGACACCCGCGTGTGGGACTCGCCGCTCGCCGAATCGGGCATCGTCGGCACCGCCATCGGCATGGCGATGGCCGGGATGCGCCCGGTCGTCGAGATGCAGTTCGACGCGTTCTCGTACCCCGCCTTCGAGCAGGTCGTCTCGCACGTCGCGAAGATGCGCAACCGCACGCGCGGCGCGGTCGAGCTGCCGATGGTGATCCGCATCCCCTGCGCCGGCGCGATCGGCGGCGTCGAGCACCACTCCGACTCGTCGGAGTCGTACTGGGCGTCGACGCCCGGCCTCACCGTCGTGATGCCCTCGAACCCGGCCGACGCCTACACGATGCTGCGGCAGGCGATCGACTCGCCCGACCCGATCGTGTTCATGGAGCCGAAGAGCCGGTACTGGATGCGCGGGGAGGTCGAGCGCTCGCTCGAGTCGGCCCCGGCGTTCGACCGCGCGCGCGTCGTGCGCCCCGGCGACGACGTCACGCTCATCGGCTACGGGCCGACCGTGCGCACCGCCCTCGACGCCGCCGAGCGCGGCGCCGACGAGGGCCTGTCGATCGAGGTGATCGACCTGCGCACGCTCTCGCCGTTCGACGACGAGACCGTCTCGGAATCGGTGCGCCGCACCTCGCGCGCCGCCGTGATCCACGAGGCCGCGCAGTTCGGCGGCTACGGCGCCGAGGTCGTCGCGCGGGTGACCGAGCGCAACTTCCACTGGCTGGACGCGCCCGTGCTGCGGGTGACCGGCTTCGACATCCCCTACCCCTCGCCGAAGCTCGAGGAGTTCCACCTGCCGACGGCCGAGCGCGTGCTCGCCGCGCTCGACACCTGGGAGTGGTGACGCATGACCGTTCGTGAATTCCTGCTGCCCGATCTCGGCGAGGGCCTCGTCGAGGCCGTCATCGTCGCCTGGTCGGTCGCCGTCGGCGACGAGGTCGAGATCGACCAGGGCATCGTCGAGGTCGAATCGGCGAAGTCGGTGGTCGAGCTGCCCGTGCCGTTCGCCGGCGTCGTCGAGGAGCTCTGCGGCGCGCCCGGCGACACGATCCGCAAGGGCGAGCCGGTCATCCGGGTGCGCACCGGGGCCGGCGAGGACCCCGCGCCCGCCGAGGCCCCTGAGTCCGTCGAAGGCTCTGACAGCGCCCAGGCCTCTGAACGCGCCGAAGGGTCCGGCCCCCGCACCACGACGAGCTCGGCCCTCCAGGACCCCGACCCCGACGACGCCGTGTCGTCGGAGTACTCCGGCGCCGTGCTCACCGGCTACGGCCTGCAGGAGTCGAAGGCGCGGCTGAAGCGTCCCGAGGGCGGGCGCTTCCGCAACCGCTCGCGCGCCGCATCCGCCGCGGCAGGCGCGGCCGAACCCGCCGCATCCGCCGCGGCCGAGCCCGCCGCGACCCGCCCCGCGGCCGCGCCGACCGCCGCCCCCGCATCCGGGCTCATCGACGAGACCCGCAACTCGCCCGTGATGTCGCCGCTCGTGCGGCGCGAGGCGAAGGCCGCCGGCTTCGATGCGCGGCACCTCGAGGGCTCGGGTCCGAACGGGCTCGTGCTGCGGGCGGATGTGGAGAAGGCCGCGGAGCTGCTCGGGCGGGGTCCCGATGCGCCGCCTGCGGCGGCACTCGAGCGGCATGGCGGTCCGGCGGCGCACGACGCGCACGGCGGCGCGACCGGCGACCGGCGCATCCCGGTCGAGGGCATGCGCGCGCTCGTCGCGCAGCACATGGCCGAGTCGCACGCGAGCGTGCCGAAGGCGACGATCTGGCTCGACGTCGACGCCACCCCGCTCATGGACCTCCGCGCCGAGCTGCTCGCCGCCACGGGCGAGAAGTTCAGCCTCACCGCGCTCATCGGGCGCATCGTCGTGGCCGGCCTGCAGGCGCATCCCCGCCTCAACTCGAGCTACGACGAGGCGGCCGGCGAGATCGTCGAGCACGCCGAGGTCAACCTCGGCATCGCCGCGCAGACGCCGCGCGGGCTCACCGTGCCTGTGGTGCACGGAGCCGGCCGCATGAACCTCCGCGAGCTGCGCGACGGCATCGGCGAGATCGTGCAGGAGTCGGGCCGCGGCAACTTCGCCCCCGCGAAGCTCGCCGGCGGCACCTTCACGCTGAACAACTACGGCGCGTTCGGCGTCGACGGCGCCTCGCCGATCATCAACCTGCCGCAGGCCGCGATGCTCGGCATCGGCCGGCTCAAGGAGCGCCCGTGGGTCGTCGACGGCGAGCTCGCCGTGCGCCGCGTGCTCACCGCGAGCTTCGTGTTCGACCACCGCGTCTGCGACGGGGATGCGGCGAGCGCGTTCCTCACGTTTGTCACCGACCGCATCGAGCGGCCGGCGCTGCTGTTCGCGGGGCTGTAGGGATCGGGCGGCGGCGGTGCGCTCGGTCGACCGCCGGCCGGCGCGGTCGTTCGGGGCTTCCGCCGGCATCTCCGCGGGCGTATGCTGATCGAAGATCGATATATCGAATAGCGGTATATCAAAGTGCGGGGCACGCGGTCGCGGGCGCCGCATCCTCGAGAGAGCAGGCCGCCATGCGCACCACCGCACCCCGCCCCGTCGTCGCTCCCGGCCGCATTCTCGGCCGCACCGCGCTCGCGGTGCTCGCCGCGTTCGGCATCCTCGCCGCGGCGCTCGCGCTGCTCTACTGGTCGCTGCACCTGAGCAAATGGGATGCCGCCGGCTACTCGTTCGACGTCACCGTCGTCACCCCGCTCGACGCCCGACCCGAGCTCGCGCCCGTCGCCGCCGACGTGCAGTACTCGACCGTCACGGTCGTGCCGCAGGAGCATCCCGACGACGCCCGGCTCATGGCCGCGCTCGCGCTGAGCTCCCGCTACCTCATCGGCGCGCTCGCCGCGCTCACCGTCGCCGGGCTCGCGATCACGCTGCTGCGCGGCCGCGGGCTCGGCCGCCTCACCGCGGCCTGGCTCGGCGTGCTCGGCGGGCTGATGGCCGCGGTCGCCGTCGTCGAGCCGTGGCTGCGGGCGACGGCGGTCGTGCGCGCGGTCGAGGCGCTCGGGCTGCCCACCGACGGCGAGGCGGCGGGCGCGCCGATCGACGCCGCGACCTGGGTCGTGCCGCATCCGTGGGACTGGACCGACACCGACTGGTTCCTGCTGCTGCTCGGACTCGTCGTCGTGGTCGCCGCCGTGCTCGTGCGCCGGGCGCGCGGCTTCGAGCGCGACGTCGAGGGGCTCGTGTGAGGGCGCGGCGCGGGGCGGCGGACGCCGCGCCGAGCGGCGTGCGCTGCCGCCTCGGCGAGCTGCTCGATGAGCGCGGCATGACCCTCGCCGAGCTGTCGAGGCGCGTCGACATCACCTACGCGAACCTCTCGGTGCTCAAGAACGGCCGCGGCAAGGCGATCCGCTTCACGACGCTCGTCGCGATCTGCGAGGCGCTCGACTGCGAGATCGGCGAGCTGCTCGTGCTCGACCGGGGGTGAGCGGCGCGCGACGCTAAGCTCGAGCGCGATGACCGCATCCCCTGAGCGCCGCGACCCCGCCGGCCGACGCCCACCCGAGCCCCGGGCCGCCGGACCCGAGCGCCGGGCCGCCGCGTCAGAGGGTCGCGTCGTGCTCGTCGCGGTGGCCGCGGGCCTCGGCGCGGCGTTCGGCGTCGTGCAGATGCTCATCGCCGTCGTCAGCGGCACTCCCGAGGCGTACAGCGCCGCCGCCGGCTACTGGGCGCTCGCGGGACTGCTGCTGCCGCTCGTCGTCGCGTTCGTCGCCGAGCGCCGCCGCCGCGATCTCGGCCTCTGGGCCGGCGGCGCGCTCCTGCTCGGCGGCGCGATGACCGCCTCGGCGCCGCTGATCGTGCTCGTCGCGCACGGCACCTGGGATGCTGCGGTGCACTACCCCGGCCGTGTCTCGGGCAGCGAGATGCCGCTCGCGGTGTTCGCCTGGCTCGCCGGCATCGTCGCGGCGGCGCTGCTCGTCTCGGGCGCATTCGTGCTCGGGCGCCGCGGGCGCCGCGGGCGGGATGCGGAGGGCCCGACCGCGTAGGAAGCCGTGGCACGAGCGCGACGGCGGCGAGCGGCGCGCCCGCGCGCATCCGCGCTCCCCTCGCCCCCGCGCTACAGCACCGTGGCGAGCGCGAGCGAGACGAGCAGCGCGACGATCACGCTGTTGAACGCCCAGGCGAGCAAGTTGTGCACGGTTGCGGTGCGCCGCACCTCGGCGGTGCGCAGGCGGCCCGCCGCGCCGCCGTAGCCGGTCGACTGCTGCACGGCGAGGTGCACGAAGTCGCTGAACTCGGGCGGATCGTCGTCGGTCTCGAACGCGATCGCGCCGTGCACCGCCCACACCCGCAGATAGCGGGTCGCGAAGCCGACGACGATGAGCACCCACGCCGCGGCCGCCGCGAACAGCGCGCCCGGCACGGCGGGACCCTCCCGCAGGCCGCCCGGCAGCGTGAGCAGCAGCGCCGTCGTCATCGCGGTCGCCGCGGCCGACCACATCGCGAGCGAGACCTCGCCGATGCCGAGCCACCGCATCCACCGCTGCGTCTGCGCGTCGGGCGCCGACGACACCGCGAGCCGGCGCAGCTCCTCGCCGGCGAGCCGCCGGAACGCGAACCAGGTGAGGCCGACGTAGAGCGCGGCGAGCGCGACCATGAACAGGCCGTAGAGCCAGATGAACATCGTCGTGAAGGCGATGTCGAACGGGTCGGGCGAGTCGAGGACGGCGGACCGGCTTTCGAGGAGCAGCCAGGTGAACAGGGCGAGCGGCACGAAGCCCGCGATGAGCTGCCGGGGCGCCTCGCGCGCGAGCCAGCGCGACCTGGGCCGCGCCGATGCGCTGCTGCCCGGTCCGGGATGCGGAGCTGCGGCGGTCATGGGACGAGCCTAGGGGAGCGCGGATGCGCGGCGACCGAGCGCGGCGCGGGCGATCAGAGCTCGACGCGGTACGCGTCGGCGCGCACCTGGAAGAGGTCGACCCCGGGGTGCGCGGCGGCGAAGCCGGAGGCGTGGAGCGGCAGCCACATGAGCTCGCTCCAGTCGGGGCGCTCGTCGCCGAGCTCGAAGGCCGACTCGTCGCCGACCGGCTCGCCGAGCTCGACGACCTCGTCGACCATGTGGCGCAGGGCCCGCACCGTCTCGCCCTCGCGCACCACGCCGTAGAGGTGGATGTCGGACACGTCGGCGGCCGTGCCGATGAACCAGGTGCCGGTGAGCGAGGCGGGCTCGTCGAGGCAGGTCACGAAGTTGTAGTCGGTCTCGGCGATCACCGTGAAGCCGTCGAACCGCGTCACGGCGACGGTCTCGAGCCAGGTCGAGTCGAGGCCGGCGTCGAAGGGGACCGTCTCGCCCGTGGGCACGATGCCGAGGGCGGCGAGCTCGGCGTCGGTCACTTCATGGGCCGCAACGGCGACCGTCGAGTTCCATCCCATGGACAACGAGCGTGCCAGCGGTAGGCGGTCGGCGCATCCGACGCTGGGACGAACCGGGGCGGACGGTGCGGGGGCCGTGCTGGTGCGGTGGGGGCGGGGGCTTCGACGGGCTCGGCCGCCGCCCCCCACCGGCTACGGCTGCAGGCGGTTCGGGCCGCGGAACAGGAAGGTGACCTCGCGGAGGTTCGGCTGGTGCAGCAGCAGCATCATGACGCGGGCGAGGCCCATGCCGAAGCCGCCGTGCGGGGGCGCGCCGTAGCGGAAGAAGTCGAAGTAGAAGTCGAGCTCGGCGACGTCCATCCCCTTCTCGCGCGCCTGCGCCTCGAGCACGTCGACGCGGTGCTCGCGCTGCGCGCCGGTGGTGATCTCCACGCCGTTCCAGAGCAGGTCGTACGAGCGGGTGAGCGACGCATCCTCGGTGGAGCGCATGTGGTAGAAGGGGCGGATCGACGCCGGGTAGTCGGTGACGAACACGAACTCCGAGCCGTGCTCCTCGAGCGCCCAGCGGCCGAGCTCGCGCTCGGCTTCGGGGTCGAGGTCGAGGTCCTTGCGCTCGAAGGTGTGGCCGCGCGACTCGACGATCGCGCGCGCCTCGAGCAGCGGCACCCGGGGGATGGGGCCGGGCACGACGACCTCGACGTCGAAGTGCTCGCGGATCGCGTCGCCGTGCTTGTCCTTCACGGCCTGCAGGGCGGTGCGCATGAGCTCCTCCTGCATGTTCATGACGTCCTCGTGCGAGTCGATCCACGAGATCTCGGCGTCGACGCCGGTGAATTCGGTCGCGTGGCGCGAGGTGAACGACGGGTCGGCGCGGAAGACGGGGCCGATCTCGAAGATCCTGCCGAAGCCGGCCGACTGCGCCATCTGCTTGAAGAAC
>JAAYAS010000064.1 GCA_012719255.1 Microbacteriaceae bacterium
CGCGCCGCGGCCCGACTGGCCCCGACCGCCCGACTGGCCGCGTCCGCCGCCCTGCTGCTGCGGGGCGGCCGGTGCGGGCTCGACGTGCGCGGCCCGCGCGCCGACGAGCTCGGCGACCGCGGGCGAGGCCGCGCTGACCTGCTCGAACGGCGCGTCGATGCGGGCGCGGCGCAGCAGCGACTTCGTCTCGCGCACCTCGTCCTCGACGGCGACCGTGATCACGGTGCCCGAGGCGCCGGCGCGGGCGGTGCGGCCCGAGCGGTGCAGGTAGGCCTTGTGCTCGACCGGCGGGTCGACGTGCACGACGAGCTCGACGTCGTCGACGTGCACGCCGCGCGCGGCGACATCGGTCGCGACGAGCACGCGCACGCCGCCGGCGGCGGGATCGGCCGAGAACGCCGCGAGATTGCGGTCGCGCGCGTTCTGCGAGAGGTTGCCCTGCAGGTCGACCGCGGGGATGCCCTCGGCGGTGAGCTTGCGGGCGAGCTTCTTCGCCTGGTGCTTCGTGCGGGTGAACAGGATGCGGCGCCCGGTTCCCGAGGCGAGCTCGCGCACGAGGGCGGTCTTCTCCTCGCGGTTCGCGACGACGAGCACCCGGTGGGTCATCTCGCCGGCCGGCACGCTCGACTCGTCGACCGAGTGGGTCACCGGGTCGTCGAGGAAGCGCCGCGTGAGCTTGTCGACGCCGTTGTCGAGCGTCGCCGAGAACAGCAGCCGCTGCCCGCCCTCGGGCGTGGCGGCGAGGATGCGGGTGACGCCGGGCAGGAAGCCGAGGTCGGCCATGTGGTCGGCCTCGTCGAGCACGGCGATCTCGACCCGGTCGAGCCGGGCCTCGCGCTGCTGCATGAGGTCCTCGAGGCGGCCCGGGCACGCGACCACGATGTCGACCGCGGCGCGCAGCGCCTCGACCTGGCGGGTCTGCTTCACCCCGCCGAAGATGGTCGTCACGGTGAGCCCGGCCTCGCGGGCGAGCGGCTCGATGGTCGCGGCGATCTGCGTCGCGAGCTCGCGCGTCGGCGCGAGCACGAGCCCGCGCGGGCGGTTCGGCTCGGTGCGGGTCGATGCGGCGGCGAGGCGCTGCACGAGGGGGAGCGAGAACGCGATGGTCTTGCCCGAGCCGGTGCGGCCGCGGCCGAGCACATCGCGGCCGGCGAGCGAGTCGGGCAGCGTGTCGCGCTGGATGGGGAAGGGATGCGTCTTGCCGTCGGCGGCGAGGGTATCGGCGAGGTCGGCGCGCACGCCGAGATCGCGGAAGGTGATGTCGGTCATCAAGAAAAGTCTCTCTGGTTCGGCGACCGCGGCAGGAGGCGCGCAGGGTCGCAAACGATCAGTCTACGCCCCGGCGCGCGATCACGCTGGGGATCGGCGCCCTCGCCCCGGAGTGCGCCCGGCCCCGCCGAATAGAATCGGAGGCGGACCGTACCGGCCGAACCCAGGAGCGCGCCATGATGCAGCAGCCCCAGTCCTCCTCGTCCTCGCGCGATCGGCGCCTCGTGCTCATCGTCTCGATCGCCGCGGCCGTCGTCATCGCCATCGCGGTGATCGCCGGGCTCTGGCTCGGCGGCGTCTTCGGCGGCGACGGCGACGACGCCGGCGCCGCGCCGGCGGGGACGGCCGAGGTCGAGGGCCCGGTCGCCGACGGGGATGCGGGCGCCGATGCCGATGCCGACGGGGGCGCGGCCGTCGACCCCGCGGCGACGCCCGACTACATGATCGTCGGCGATCCGGCCGCGCCGGTCGTCGTCGACGTCTACATCGACTATCTCTGCCCCTATTGCTCGGTATTCGCCGCCGATGTCGAGCCGCATCTCGAATCCGGCGTCGTCGAATCGGGCGAGGCGAATGTCGTCTATCACGATGTCGCATTCGTGCATCCGACCGGTTCGCAGGCGCTCGCGGTGGGCGCGCGGGCGGCGGGGGAGCAGGGCTTCTACGCCGAATTCCATGCGGCCGCGATGAATGCCCAGGCCGATATCCGCGCCGGCGGCGGTGAAGTCGACGAGCAGCTGCTCGTCGAACTCGCCGAATCGGCGGGAGTGCCCGATATCGAGCTGTTCGTGTCGCGCCTCGACGCGCCCGAGCTCGTCGCGGGCCTCGAGGCGAGCGCCGCGGAGGCGGCCGAGCGCGAGGTGCCGCACGTGCCCTACGTCTACGTGAACGGCGAGGCGGTCGAGGAGCCGACCCTCGAGAACGTGCTCGCGGCGATCGAGCGGGCCGGCTGAGGCCGACCCGCTCGATCGCGGTGCTGGGGAGGGGCCGCGGGCGTCAGCCCTGGGCCGCCTCGTAGGCGTCGATGACGGCCTGCGGGATGCGGCCGCGGTCGGCGACTTCGTGGCCGTTCGCGCGCGCCCACTTGCGGATCGCGGCGAGGTCGCGCTTCGGGCCGGCGGTCGGCAGCTGGGTGCGGGTGCCGCGCTGCTGGCGGCCGCCGGTGCGGCGGGCCGCGCCGATGTACTGCTCGAGCGCGCCGCGCAGCTCGGCCGCGTTGTCGTCGCTGAGATCGATCTCGTAATCGACGCCGTCGAGCGAGAACTTCACGGTCTCGCCGGCGCCCTCGGGGAGCTCGGTGCCGTCGATGTCGTCGACGATCTGATAGATGATCTTGCGGGCCATTGCTGCCTTTCGGTCGCGAATCGATCGCACGATTCGAATGCGGTCGGCAGCGAGTGTATTCGAATTCGAATACGGTGCGGTGAATATGCGCCGAATCGTCGCGGAATCCATTCGGATATCGGCGGATCACTCCCTCGAGAGCGCGGCCGCCGGGGTGATCCGGGCCGCGCGGTGCGCCGGGCCGAGCCCCGCGAGCACGCCGAGCAGCACCGCGGCGCCGAGCACGAGCCCCACCGCCGTCCACGGCACCGCGAGCACCGTGCCGCCCGCCGCCTCGACCACGGCCGACTCGACCGCCGCGATCCCGAGCGGCACGCCGATCGCGATCGAGAGCACCGCGCCGAGCAGCGCGAGCGAGACCGACTCGAGCACGACCATCAGCCGCGCGTCGCGGCGCTCGGCGCCGAGTGCCCGCAGCAGCGCGAGCTCGCGCCGCCGCTCGGCGACCGACAGCGCCACCACGCTCGCGAGGCCGATCGCCGAGATGACGATCGTGAGCGCGAGCATCGCGAGCACGAACGCGGTGAGGAACCCCGCGATCTCCTCGTAGAGCGAGCGCTCGACCACCGGGCCGCCGTAGACGAGCGCGCGGTCGGTGTCGGCGAGCTCGTCGAGCGCCGTGCTCAGCGCGCTCGCGCCGCCGGCCGCCGCGTCGAGCCACACCTCGGTGACCTCCGGCGCACCGCCGAGCGCGGCGAAATCGGTCGGCGAGAGCACGGCGACGACGCTCGGGCCGGCCTCGGCCGGACCGGACCGGCTCGTGTTCGCCACCCGGTCGCCGTGCGCGGCGAGCGCGACCGCCTCGCCGCCCGGCACCCGCAGCTCGAACGGGGAGCCGTCGGGCACGACGCCCTCGTCGCCGACGAGCGCGGTCGGCAGCAGCGCGGCGCCGGCGCCGGCCCGATCGGCGCGGTCGGCCCACGCGCCGGGCAGCTCGGCCGCCCGGTCGACGCCGAGCTCGGGCGCCGACGACTCCACCGCGAGCGTGCGCACCGCCGCCGAGCCGTCGACCGAGGGCAGCGCGGCGATCGCCGCGAGCTGGGCGTCGGTGAGCGGCGCGCCGTCGACCGTCGCGACCACCGCATCGACCCGGAAGCGGTCGTCGAGCGAGCGGGTCATCGTCGCCGTCACGCTCTCGACGGCCGTGAGCATCGCGATCGCGAGGCTGCCGCCGAGCGCGATCGCGAGCACCACCGTGCCCGAGCGGCGCGCGGTGCGCACGAGGTTCTCGCCGGCGAGCTTCGGCACCGGGCCGCCGAGGGTGAGCAGCCGCGCGACGAGCGGGGTGAGCGCCCGCACGAGCAGCGGCACGAGCACGATGAGGCCGATCGCGGCGATCACGCCCGCGCCGATCGCGATGAGGAGGTTGTGGAGGAGCGCCGCGGCGACGAGCCCGGCCGCGCCGATCGCGGTGACGATGGCGCCGATGATCCAGCCGGCCGTGCTCGAGCGCCGGGTGCGCCGCTCGGTCGTCGCCGAGGCGCTCAGCGCCGCCACCGGGCTCAGCGAGCGCGTCGAGGCGGCGGGCGCCCAGGCGGCGAGCAGGGTCACGGCGACGGTCACCGCGATCGCGGCGATCGGCCAGGCGGCGTCGACCCGCGGGCCGCCGGCGGCGAGCACGAACGCGGCGGCGATGAGCCAGCCGAGCCCGAAACCGGCCGCAGTGCCGGCGAGCGCGCCGGTCGCGCCGACGAGCAGCGCCTCGACGAGCACCGAGCGCTGCACCTGCCCGCCCGAGGCGCCGACGAGCCGCAGCAGGCCGTTCTCGCGCAGCCGCTGCGCGAGCAGCACCTGGAACGTGTTGCGGATCACCATCGTCGCGGCGATGAGCGCGATCGCGATGAACGCGAGGAAGACCGTGGCGAGCACGTTCGCGCCGCCGGTGAAGCGATCGACGAGATCGTCGACGAACCGCTCGGCGCTCATCGCCTGCGGGGCGTCGGGGCCGTCGCCGAACTCGGCGCGCATCGCCGCGAGCACCGCCTCGGCGTCGGCGCCCGGCTCGAGGCGCACGAGCGCGCCCGGCGCCGAGCCCTCCCAAGCGGCGGCGTCGACGTGCACGGCGGCGAGCGCGCCCTCGGCGCCGGCCGGCGGCGCCACGACGCCGACGACGCGCACGGCGAGCGGCGCCTCCGCCCACGGCGCGAGCTCGAGCTCGTCGCCGAGCGCGGCGCCGAGGCCGTCGAGATCGCGCTGCGAGAGCGCGACCTCGTCGCGGCCCGACGGCCATGCGCCCTCGCGCAGCTCGACCCAGCGCAGCGCCGGGTCGACGGCGATGCCGTGGAGGTCGACGGAGCGCTCCTCGCCGACGAACGCGACCTCGCCGCCCGACGAGACGAGCGGCTCGGCGACCGCGACGCCGTCGAAGGCGAGCAGCTCGTCGGCGGCGAGCGGCTCGGCGCCGAACTGCACCGCGATGTCGGCGTTCGAGGTCGGCGCCGACAGCACCACGCGCATCCCCTGCTGCATGGTGCCGATGAACGTGCCGGTGGTCATGACCGCGAGCGCCGACAGCAGCGCCGCGACGAGCACGGCCGCGACGCGGCCGGGCGCCTGCAGCAGCTGGCGGCGGGCGAGCAGCAGCGGCGTCGAGCCGCCGCGGCGGGCGGCGGCGCGGGCCGGAGCCGGCGCGGGAACGGGAGCCGGGGCGGTGGCGGTCATGCACCGACCTCCGCCATCGTCGCCGCGATGCGCTCGTAGTCGGCGCCGCGCAGCTCGTGGGCGATGCGCCCGTCGACGAGGATGAGCACCCGGTCGGCGAACGCCGCCGCGGCCGGGTCGTGGGTGACCATGATCACCGTCTGCCGCCGCTGCCGCGCCGCCTGCTGCAGCGAGGCGAGCAGCGCCCGGCCGGTGCGCAGGTCGAGGGCGCCGGTCGGCTCGTCGGCGAACACCACCGCGGGGCGGACGACGAGCGCGCGGGCGACGGCGACGCGCTGCTGCTGACCGCCCGACAGCTCGTGCGGCAGGTGGTGCAGCCGGTCGGCGATGCCGAGCCCGGCGGCGAGCTCGTCGATCGCCCCCGGCTCGGCCCGCCGGCCCGCGAGCCGCAGCGGCAGCTCGATGTTCTCGAGCGCCGTGAGGGTCGGCACGAGGTTGAACGACTGGAACACGAAGCCGAGCCGCTCGCGGCGCAGCCGGGTGAGCGCCGCATCCGGCATGCCGACGATCGAGCGGCCCTCGATCGCGACGTCGCCCGCGGTCGGCTCGTCGAGCCCCGCGAGCACGTGCATCAGGGTCGACTTGCCCGAGCCCGAGGGGCCCATGATCGCGGTGAACTCGCCGACCGCGAACGCGGCGTCGACGCCGTTCACGGCGCGCACCTCGGCGTCGCCGGCGCCGTGGACCTTCACGAGGCCGCGGCAGGCGACCGCGGGCGGCAGCCCGATCGAGGTCGGGGCCTGCGGCGGCGCGGATGCGGCGGAGCCCGCGGCGGGGGCGGGCGCGGGGCGGTCGGGGCGGTGCATGAGGGCGTCCTTCGCTCGGAGTCGGGAACGGCGGCCGGGGGAGTCCCGGGCGTCGATCCCAGACTCCGCGGCCCCGGCCCCGCCCGCGACGTGCGCGGGTCGCGACCCGCCCGCCCCGACCGCGCCCTCCGACCCCCTCCTCGGGGATGGGGTCGGGCGCGGCCGACCGCGACCCCCGGCGCGGGTGCCCGCCCGGCGCCCCTGCCTACGATGGCGGCATGCGTCACGGCTGGCTCGCCTCGGCGCCCGCGCCGCTGCGGGCGCTGCGCAACGACGCCATCGGCGCGGCGATCGCCGGGCTCGCGGTGGTGCTCGTCGTGGGGCTCGGCGGCGCCTTCGCCGAGCCGACGGCCCGCACCGCGGCCTCGGTGCTGCTGGCGGGGCTGCACTTCGCGACGCTCGCGCTGCGCCGCGCCTCGCCGATCGCGTTCGCGCTGCTCAACGCCGTGCTCGCCGGCATCGGCTACCCGATGCTCGCCGGCCCCGACCTGATCGCCCTCGTGCTCGTGCTCGTGGGCGTCTACTCGGTCGCCGCCTTCGCGCCGAAGCGCTGGCACGCCCTCGGCCTGCTCTCGCTGCCCTTCGCCGTCGCCCTGCTGCTCATCGACATCGTCGTGCTCGCCGACGGCGCCGCCGACCCGATCGCCCTGGCGATCGTCGTCGCCGCGATCGCCGCCGTCTACCTCGCCGCCTGGGCGCTCGGCTACGCGCGCCGCGGCCACTTCGAGACGCAGGCGCAGGAGCGCGAGCGGCTGCGGCTGCTCGAGCGCGACGCGCACCGCCTCGCCGAGCTCGCCGTCGCCGACGAGCGCACCCGCATCTCGCGCGAGATGCACGACATCATCGCCCACTCGCTCGCCTCGATCATCACCCTCGCCGAGGGCGGCCGGATGGCCGCGTCCCGCGACCCCGAGCTCGGCACCCGCCTGTTCGAGCGCATCGGCGACGCCGGCCGCGACGCCCTCGACGACGTGAAGCGGCTGCTGCGCAACGTCGAGGAGGGGCAGGGGGATGCGCCCGCCCACGGCGTCGACGAGCTGCCCGACCTCGTCGGCACGGCCGCGCTCGGCGGCCTGCCGATCGTCCTCGCGATCGACGGGCGGCCCCGGCCGCTGCCGACCGGGCTCTCGCTCGCCGTCTACCGCGTCGCGCAGGAGTCGATCACCAACGTCCTCAAGCACGCGCCCGGCGCGCGCACCGAGGTGCGGCTGCGCTGGCCGCATTCCGGCGAGGAGCCGCCGCGGCTCGAGCTCGAGATCGAGAACGAGCTGCCGGACGGCGCCGCCCCCGGCGCCGGCACCGGCCGCGGGCTCACCGGGATGCGCGAGCGCGTCGAGCTGTTCGACGGCGAGCTCGGGGCGAACCGCACCGGCGGCCGCTTCCACGTGCGCGCCGCGCTGCCGCTCCCCGCGGAATGATCCGAGCACCAGTGAAAGGCCCTGCTGCATGACCGACCCCGCCGCCCCCATCCGAGTGCTCGTCGTCGACGACCAGGCGCTCGTGCGCGAGGGACTCTCGCTCATCGCCGGCTCCGATCCCGGCATCGAGGTCGTCGGCACCGCCGACGATGGCCGCGCCGGCCTCGAGGCCGCGCTGCGGCTGCGGCCCGACGTCGTGCTCATGGACGTGCGGATGCCCGGCATGGACGGCATCGAGGCGACCGCGAAGCTGCTCGCCCGCCCCGCCGAGGCCGCCGAGATCCGGGTGCTCGCGCTCACCACCTACGACTCGGAGGACTTCGCGGTGCGGATGCTCGCCGCCGGCGCCTCCGGATTCCTCCTCAAGGACGCCCCCGGCGAGGAGCTCGTGCGCGCGATCCGCACCGTGCACCTCGGCGACGCCGTGCTCGACCCGCGCATGACCCGGCAGCTCGTCGACCGGCTCACCGCCGGCGGCCGCACCGCGCCGATCGACGAGCAGCGCGCCGCCGCCCTCGACGCGCAGCTCGCCTCGCTCACCGAGCGCGAGCGCGATGTGCTCGAGCACCTCGTGCGGGGCGCCTCGAACGCGCGGATCGCCGCCGCCCTCCACCTCGCCGAGGTCACCGTGAAGGCGCACGTCGGCCGCATCCTCGACAAGCTCGACGTCCCCGACCGCATCCACGTCGTCATCTGGGCCTACGAGTCGGGCCACCTGCGGCCGGGGGAGTGATCGGCCCCGCGACCGGCCGCGACCCGCGACTCTGCTACGTTCATCCCGAGTTCACCGTGCGGCGAGGGAGGCGGGGCGATGGATGAGCAGCGGCTCGTCGAGCTCGACATCCGCGGTGTCGAGGAGTGGCGCAGCACCGTCACCTCGCTGCTGCTGCCCCTCGCGATCGAGACCGACGACCCCGACGGGTTCCGCGCGAGCATCCGCACCGTCACCGTCGGCGGCGTGCGCGTCTACCGCATCTCCGCCTCCTCGCACCGCTCCGCCCGCACCGAGCGGCTGCTCACCAGCGGCGGCGACCCCTTCTACGCGGTCGTGCACCAGGTCGCCGGCACCTCCCGCATCCACCAGTTCGAGAACTCCGCCGACCTCGTCGAGGGCGACTTCGCGCTCTACGACACCACCTCGCCCTACCGCCGCGAGTTCCCCGAGGGCACGACGCTCGTGATGCTCGTGCCGCAGCAGCTGCTCAACCTGCCGCCGCGCGCCTTCGCGCAGATCGCGGCGCTGCGCATCCCCGGCGACCGCGGCATCGGCGCGATCGCCTCGCCGCTGCTCGGCGGCGTCGCCGCGAACCTCCCCGCCCTCCTCGGCCCCGGCGGCCGGGCGATCATGCAGTCGGTCGTCGACGTCATCGGCGCCTGCGTCGCCGAGCTGCTCGGCATCACCGCGCCCACCCGCTCGCACACCCACCTCGAGCTGCTCATGCAGGTGCGCGAGTACATCATGGGCCGGCTCGGCGAGACCGACCTCACCCCGCAGCGCATCGCCGAGGAGCACTTCATCTCGGTGCGCACCCTGCACTCGCTGTTCAAGGAGCAGGGCACCACCGTCGCCACCTGGATCCGCGAGCGCCGCCTCGAGATGGCCCGCCGCGACCTCATCGACCCGCTGTGCACCGACCCGATCCGGCTCATCGGCGAGCGCTGGGGGTTCGTCGACGCCACCCACTTCTCGAACGCGTTCCGGCTCGCCTACGGCGCCTCGCCCCGCTCGTACCGGCAGGCCGCGCAGGCGGTGTCGCAGCGCGCCGGCGACGCCTGACCCGATGGCCGGAGTGCTCCAGGGCTTCAGCATCATCGCCCTGATCATCGCGGTCGGCGTGCTGCTCGACCGCACCGGCCGGCTCGGCCCGAGCGGCCGGCACGTGCTCAACGCGCTCGCCTTCCGCGTCGCCACCCCGGCGCTGCTGTTCGGGCTCATGCACACCGCCGAGCTCGACGTGCTCTTCAGCGCGCAGTTCGCGGTCACCGCGGTCGGCATGGTGCTCATGGCCCTCGTCTACGCCGCGATCGGCGCGGTCGCGCGCTGGGGCGCGGGGCCCACCACGATCGGGGCGCTCTGCGCGAGCTTCGTGAACTCGGGCAACCTCGGCATCCCGATCGCCGTGTACGTGCTCGGCGACGGCACCCTCGTCGCCCCGGTGATGCTCGTGCAGCAGCTCATCATGAGCCCGGTGATGCTCGCCGTGCTCGACGTCGCGAGCCGCGGCCCCGATGCGCCGCGGCTGCGCTGGTGGCAGCTGCTCGTGCGGCCGTTCGCGAACCCGATCGTCATCGGCGCGCTGTCGGGGCTCGCGCTCAACGTCGCCGGCATCCGGCTGCCCGGCTTCGCGCTCGAGCCGATCCTGCTCATCGGCGGCATCAGCGTGCCCGCCGTGCTCATCGCGTTCGGCATGTCGATGCGCGACAGCGCCGTGCCGCTGCGCGGGCCCGAGCGCGGGCAGGTGCTGCTCGCGAGCGCGCTGAAGGCGCTCGTGCACCCGCTCGTCGCGTGGGCGATCGGGCTGCTCGCGTTCGGGCTGGATGCGCGCACGCTGCTCGTCGTGGTCGTCACCGCCGCGCTGCCGGCGGCGCAGAACATCTACAACTACGCCGCCGTCGCGGGTGTGGGGGAGCGGCTCGCGCGCGAGAGCATCCTCCTCACGACGATCGCCTCGGTGCCGGTGATCGTGCTCGCGACGCTGCTGCTGCATCCCTGACGGGGATGCGCGCGGGGCCGGATGCGCGCGGGGCCGGATGCGCGCTGGGCCGGGCGCCGCGCCGGTCAGGGCGCCGCGGCCGCGGCGCGGCGGGCGCCCGACAGCGCGCGCAGCGCCCAGAGGATCGCGGCGAGGTCGACGAACTCCTGCGTGAGCGCGCCGATCACCGCCGGGATGTAGCCGAACGCGGCGACGGTCATCAGCCCGAGCGAGAGGATGATGCCGATCCAGATCGCCTGCAGCGCGATCGACATCGTGTGCTTGCCGATGACGACGGCGCGGTGCACGCGGCCGATGTCGTCGTGCACGATCACCGCGTCGGCCGACTCGCTCGCGGCGGTCGAGCCGCGCGCGCCCATCGCGATGCCGACGTCGCTCGCCGCGAGCACCGGCGCGTCGTTGACGCCGTCGCCGA
>JAAYAS010000065.1 GCA_012719255.1 Microbacteriaceae bacterium
GGTCGCGCGCCCCGGCGGCGCGAACCCCGCCGGCGCCCCGCCGGCCCCGCGCCCTGAACGCGCCGACGGGCCTCCGGCTCACCCGGCCGCCCCGGCTGGTCCCGCTCACCCGGCTGGTCCCGCTCACCAGGCCGACCCGGCCGGTCCCGCTCGTGGCGGGTACCCCGCCGGTCCGCCGGCTCCGCGCGCTGAACCCGTCGACGGGCCTCCGGCCGACCCCGCCCCGCCGACCCCCGGCACCCCGAACGGACCCCGCCTGTGAACCGCGACGGACGACTCGGCATCGGCGTCGTCGGCGACGCCCGCTTCGGCCCCGTCTTCGCGGCCGGGCTCGCGGGCGCCGGACATGCCGTCATCGGCGTCGCGGTCAGCGACGGCGACCCCGCGGAGCGCGCCGAGGCGATGCTGCCGGGCGTCGAGCGCCTCGACGCCGCCCGCACGATCGAGCGCAGCGAGCTCGTGGTGCTCGCCGAGCCCGCCGACCGGCTCGAGGCGCGAATCGCCGAGCTCACCGCCGCGCACGCGTGGATGCCGGGCCAGCTCGTCGTGCACTGCTGCGCCGAGTTCGGCACGGCGCCGCTGGGCGGCGCGCTCGATCAGGGCGTGATCCCGCTCGCGATCCACCCGGCGATCGACATCACCGGCACCTCGATCGACCTCGCCCGCCTGCGCGAGGGGTGGTGCGGCGTCACCGCGCCGCGTCCCGTGCTCCCGATCGCGCAAGCGCTCGTCGTCGAGCTCGGCGCCGAGCCGGTCGTCATCGCCGAGGCCGACCGCGCCGCCTACGCGGAGGCCATCGACACGGCGACCTCCTTCACCCGTTCGATCGTGCAGCAGGCGACCGCGCTCCTCGCGGGGATCGGCGTCGAGTCGCCCGGCTTCGTGCTCTCGAGCCTGGTGCGCTCGGCCGCCGACAACGCCCTCGCCGAAGCCCAGCCGACCCCCGAACCGCCCGTCGAGTAGACCGGGCGCGCCGTTCGCATCGGGCCCGGGCCCTTCAGGTGCGACGGCGCCTCACCGGTCGATGCGCGTGCATCGCTGCCCCGCATGCTGGTGCGGAGGTGCTCTGGAACGTTTCGGGGTCATCGCTCCTGAAGGGCCACGGCGCTTTGCGGCCCTGGGTGAGCGCCGCAACCGCCTGCGCGCCGCGATGCACGTGCCTGCCGTCGTTGGCGGTCCCTTCAAGAGCGGCAGCGCCTCGGCGGTCGATGCGAGCGCATCGTTGCTCCGCATGCTGGTGCGACCGCGCCTCAAGCCCTTTTCGGGCTCTCGCTCGTGAAGGGCCCGCTCGGCTGCCGATCCACCCCGCAACGGTGTCGGCCTACCGCGTTACGGCCATCGCTGCCCTGAGCGTGCCGGGATGCCCGCGGGCCGCGCCGGCCCCACCGCGGTCTCGAGACCCCGTGCCCGCCGCCCGGGCCCTCGGCGCCGCGGTTGCGCACCCGCTCAGGATGCGCGTGACCGCGCGTGCCACCCGGCGGCGACGACCGCGAGGATCTGCTCGACGCAGGCCGGCCAGTTGCGCATCACGTCGTTGTACGAGAAGCGGAGGATCGTGTAGCCGGCCAGCACGAGCTCGCGATCCTTGCGCAGATCGCGGTCGAGTGCGGCGCGCGACGAATGGAACTCGAACCCGTCGAGCTCGACCACGAGCCATTCGCCGATCACGAGGTCGCAGGGCCAGCCGGCGCACGTCACCTGTGCGCGCACGTCGATTCCGAGCCGTTGCAGGCGCACGCGCGCGAGCGATTCGAGCCCCGAGTCGGCGGTGGTGGTCGCGAGGTCGAGCGCCTCGGCGAAGCGTCGCGGCTTCTGCGGGAGCCGCCGGAGCTCCTCGAGGTCGCCGCCGCCGCGCGCGAACGACTCGATCGCGGCGATGACGTCGTCGAGTCCGCCGCACTTCGCCAGCGCGAGCAGCGCCGGCACCGGGCCGTCGATGAGGTCGTCGAACCTGTTGCTCTCGGTGTCGTAGAGCACGTGGATGCAGTCGCCGGCGCGCCCGAATCGGCGGCCGGCCGCGCTGCGCTCCCAGAGCTCCGCCCCCTTCTTCGTGAGTCGGAAATGCCGCGTCAGGGCACTGCCGTGGGGCGTCCAGAGCTTGTGGTGGGGAAGCGCCGAGGGGCCGGTGAGGCTGCCGCCGGCGAGCCGCGCGACCCCGACGTCGGTGAGTTGCGAGCCGGGCGCGATGAATCGGCCGCGGATGACGCGCTCGAGCCGCTTCGCGGCGACGGCGGCTGCGACCTGCTTCTTCGAGTAGCCGGCGGTGCGGAGCTGCGCGGTGGTCGCCACGCCGTGCCCTTGTTCGAGGAGTGAGTCGAGCGATTCGATCATGGCGGCACCATGGCGACTGCGGCCCTCAGCCCACCGAGCACGAACGGCATTCTGTGGACGGCCGTCGTTCGGGGTGCCTGTGGACAACGACGCGGTGAGGGGGCGTCTGGTGAGCGGGCCCCCGGTGAGCGGGGCCCGGCGAAGGGGGAACCCGCCGAAGGGGAACCCGCCGAAGGGGCAGCCGATGAGGGGTGCCCGTTGCAGCCGCCCGGTGCGCGGGGCGCCCGCTGTGCTGGGCGGCCGCCCGGAATTCGGGCAGAGGTGCGAAGGCGGGGTGTCGATCGACGGGCTCGACGGTGCGGGCACGGCGCCTCGGGCCCCTCGAGAGCGATGGGGTTGAACGGTCCGACGAGCCCGTCGCCTGATTGCGCGGGTGGGCGATGCAAGTGCATGGAGCGGGCTGGGGCCATCGCTCCTGAAGGGCCGCAAGCGTGCCGCAAGCGTCAGCGCCCCGCGAGGGGGGCGTGAGCGCCGCGCCAGCCCCCGCGAGTGGGAAGCACCCGCCCCCGCCGGCGCCCCGCCGGCCCGCCCGATCGGTGCGCGAGTCCCGGCTGCGACATGCCCATCGCCACGGTGCGGCCGCCCGCGCCCGCAACTGCGATGTGGCAATCTGGCGGAATGAAGATCGCTGTCATCGGACTCGGGTACGTCGGTACCGCCAACGCCGTGCTGCTCGCCCAGACGCACGAGGTCGTCGCTGTCGACCTCGACCCCGAGCGGGTCGCCGCCGTCAATGACCGCCGCTCCCCGGTGGGCGACGACCACGCGCAGGAGTACCTCGACACGAAGCCGCTGCAGCTGCGCGGCACCACCGACCTGCGCGAGGCGCTCGAGGGCGCCCGCTTCGCCGTCGTCGCCACCCCCACCGACTACGACGAGACGACGAACTCGTTCGACACCGGCAGCGTCGAGGCGGTGCTCGCGCAGATCGCCGAGGCCGGCACCGGCACCGTCGCGGTCATCAAGTCGACCATCCCGGTCGGCTTCACCGCCCGCATGCAGGAGCGCCACCCCGAGCTCACCATCCTCTTCAGCCCGGAGTTCCTCCGCGAGGGCAAGGCGCTCTACGACAACCTTCACCCGAGCCGCATCATCGTCGCCGGCGAGGAGGGGCCCGCGCGCGAGTTCGCGGAGCTGCTCGCCGCGGAGTCGCTCGACGAGGACACCCCGGTGCTCGTCACCGGCACCGACGAGGCGGAGGCGATCAAGCTGTTCGCCAACAC
>JAAYAS010000005.1 GCA_012719255.1 Microbacteriaceae bacterium
AGATATATCGCGAGATTCCCAGCATCCCGCCAGCCCGCGCCGCTCCCGACCGGTAGCTGCAGCTGCAACTACCGGTCGGGGGGCGAGCGCGGCGATGGCGGCGGCGCTCGTCCGTTCGGGCGAGGACGGCGGGGGAGGCCCGTGACAGACTGACGAGGTGCACCGCCTCGCCGATCTCAGTCTCCGGAACCGCGCCCTCATCGCCCTGGTGACGCTCGCGATCGCCTTCTTCGGCGTGATGTCGATGACCTCGCTCAAGCAGGAGCTCATCCCGTCGATCTCGCTGCCGCGCGTCACGGTCGTCACCACCTACCAGGGCGCCTCGCCCGAGATCGTCGAGGCCGACGTCACCGGCCGGGTCGAATCGGCGCTGCAGGGCCTGCAGGGCCTCGAGTCGACGAGCACCGTCTCGGCGGCGAACCGGTCGATCGTGTCGGCCGACTTCGAGTACGGCACCGACATCGTCTACGCCGAGCAGCGCATCCAGCAGGCGCTCAACCGCATCGACGCGCAGCTGCCCGACGAGGCGGAGGCCTCGGTGCTCTCGGGCGGCATCGACGACCTGCCGATCGTGCAGCTCGCGGTGACCGGCGGCGATCCGATCGACGTCGCCGAGCGCATCCGCACCCACGTGCTCGGCGAGCTGCGCTCGCTGCCGGGCGTGCGCGGCGCCGAGCTGTTCGGCGACCTCGCCGAGCGCATCGCGATCACCCCGCGCGGCGACGACCTCGCGGCCCGCGGCCTCACCGTGCAGGCGATCTCCGACACGCTCGAGAACGCGGGCGTGCTCATCCCCGCGGGCCAGCTCACCGAGGGCGAGTCGACGCTGACGGTGCAGGCCGGCACGGTGCTCGCCGGCGCCGACGACCTCGCGGGCCTGCCGGTGGTCGGCGCCGAGCCCGATCCCGACGGCGGCGTCGTCACGATCGCCGACGTCGCCGACGTCGTGCTCGACCGCGAGCCGGCGACCTCGATCGCCCGCGTCGACGGCGAGGACGCGCTCACCATCTCGGTGACCAAGCGCCCCGCGTCGAACACCGTCGAGGTGTCGGACGCGGTCGCCGAGGCCCTGCCCGAGCTGCAGGACGCGCTCGGCGACGACGTGCAGCTGCGGGTCGTCATGGACCAGGCCCCGTTCATCACCGAGTCGATCGACACGCTCGTCACCGAGGGCCTGCTCGGCCTCGTGTTCGCGGTGGTCGTGATCTTCGCGTTCCTGCTCTCGGTGCGGGCGACGCTCGTCACCGCGGTGTCGATCCCGACCTCGCTGCTCGCGACGTTCGTGGCGCTGCAGCTCGCCGACTACTCGCTGAACATCCTCACGCTCGGCGCGCTCACCATCGCGATCGGCCGCGTCGTCGACGACTCGATCGTCGTCGTCGAGAACATCCGCCGCCACCTCGATCTGCACCCGACGGCGCTGCGCCGCGCGGGCGAGCGCGCCCGGGTCATCGCCGGCGCCGTGCGCGAGGTGGCCGCGGCGATCACCGCGTCGACGATCGCGACGATCGCGGTGTTCGCGCCGCTCGTGTTCGTGCAGGACGAGACCGGCGAGCTCTTCCGCCCCTTCGCGCTCACGAGCGCGATCGCGCTGCTCGCCTCGCTGATCGTGTCGCTGACGATCGTGCCCGTGCTCGCGCACTGGTTCCTCGGCGGCGCCCGGCTGCGTCGGCGCGCGCCGAAGCGGGCGGATGCGGATGCGCGCCTCGCGGCGGACGCGGGCGCGGATGCGCGTCCCGATGCGCACGCGGATGCGGAGCCGCACGCGGATGCGGAGCCGCACCCCGACGGCCCCGCGCACGCCCTGCCGATCGGCGCCGACACCGCATCCCGCCCTGACGAGGCGCCCGCGGCCGCCGGCCGCCGGGCGCTGCCGATCGTCGACGGCCGCCCCGTCGACCCCGGCACGAACGCGCCGCTCGAGCCCGCCGCCGAGGCCGAGGCGCTCGCCGCCGACGCCCGCCGCGCCGCCGTCGTGGTCGCCGACGACGAGCCGCGCAACTGGCTGCAGCGCGGCTATGAGCCGGTGCTCCGCTTCGCGATCCGCCGCCCGGTCGTCGTGCTGCTGCTCGCCCTGCTCGTGCTCGCCGGCACCGGCGCGCTCGCGCCGCTGATGAAGACGAACTTCCTCGGTTCGACCGGCCAGGGCATGTTCTCGATCCGCCAGGTCGTGCCGCAGAACGCCTCGCTCGCGACGCTCGAGGAGTACGCCGAGCGCGTCGAGCAGGAGATCTCGGAGGTCGACGGCATCGGCGTCGTGCAGCTCACCTACGGCTCGAGCCCGTTCGCGATGGCGTTCGGCGGCGCGACGAGCGCGATCAACTGGTCGGTGACCATCGACGAGGCGGCCGACGCCGATGCGGTCGAGGCCGAGGTACGCGAGCGCCTGCTCGCCCGCGACGACGTCGGCCACGTCACCGTCGGCTTCGGCGGCGGCTTCAGCGACTCGGTGTCGGTGCGGGTGTCGGCGCCCGACCTCGAGCTGCTCGAGCAGGCCGTCGACGCGGCGATCCCCGCGCTGCTCGAGGTCGACGACGTGCAGCAGGTGACGAGCGGCCTCGACGAGACCCGCCCGTTCGTGCGCCTCGACATCGACCAGGTGCGCGCCGCCGAGCTCGGCCTCACCGAGTTCGCCGTCGGCGCCCAGGTCGCGCAGGCGCTGCAGCCGGTGCCCGCCGGCAGCGTGATGATCGACGGCTCGTCGCTGCGCATCTACTACCTCGGCGACGGCGAGCCGCCGACCTCGGTCGACGAGCTGCGCGAGCTGCCGATCGGTCTCGGCCCGGCCGCCGTGCCGCTGCGCGACCTCGCCGACGTCGACGTCGTCGACGGCCCGGTGAGCATCACCGCCGCGAGCGGCGTGCCCTACACCGATCTCGAGATCGAGACCTCGCAGGACGACCTCGGCGGCCTGTCGACCGCGCTCGAGGAGGCGCTCGAGGGCGTCGAGCTCGGCGACGGCGCCCGCGCCGAGCTCGCCGGCACCGCCGCCGACCAGCGCGAGGCGTTCGCCCAGCTCGGCCTCGCGCTGCTCGCCGCGATCCTCATCGTCTACATCATCATGGTCGCCACCTTCGGCAGCCTGCTGCAGCCGCTGCTGCTGCTCGTGTCGGTGCCGTTCGCCGCGACCGGCGGCGTGCTCCTGCAGGTGATCACCGGCATCCCGCTCGGCATCGCCTCGCTCATCGGCGTGCTCATGCTCATCGGCGTCGTCGTCACCAACGCGATCGTGCTCGTCGACCTCGTCAACCAGTACCGCCGACGCGGCCTGCGCGTTCGCGAGGCGACCTTCGAGGGCTCGACCCGGCGCGTACGGCCGATCGTGATGACCGCGCTCGCGACGATCCTCGCGCTCGTGCCGATGGGCCTCGGCGTCACCGGCTCGGGCGGCTTCATCTCGCAGCCGATGGCGATCGTCGTGATCGGCGGCCTGCTCTCGTCGACGTTCCTCACGCTGCTCGTGCTGCCCTCGCTCTACGTGCTCGTCGAGGGCGCGCTCGAGCGGCGCCGCGAGCGGCGCGAGGAGCGCGCCGAGCAGCAGCTCCGCGACGCCGGGCTCGCCTGACCCCGCCGACGGCGGGGCCGCCCGGCGCATCCCGGCGGCCCGGCGCATCCGGGCGCACCCCGGAATCGCGCCTGCGCGCGCGCCGACACGCCGGATCCGACGGTGCGGTCCCCGCGGTCGACGCGGAGTCCCCACGCAGGCGGATGCGCGGGGTGATCGGGCGCGTACGATATTGCGAGACGCAACGGGCCGCGCGGAGGCCCGCCACGACCGGCGCGGGTGCGGACCCGACGCCGCGACCCTGAGGAGCACTCGTGTCGAACAACTGGCCGCCCGCCGATTCGGGCAACTCGGGCAACTCGTACGAGCCCGACAAGTACGCCTCGTCGAACTGGCAGCCCGGCGGCTACGGCCAGGGCGACCAGGGCCAGTCGCAGCAGGACGGCCAGCAGGTGTACGGCCAGCCCGACCAGGGCTACGGCGGCTACGGCCAGGGCGACCAGGGCCAGCAGTACGGCCAGGGCTACGGCCAGGAGCAGTACGGCCAGGACCAGGGCTACGACCAGACCCGCGCCTACGACCAGGGCGCCTTCGGCCAGGGCGGCGACCAGCAGGGCTACGGCCAGGGCGGCTACGGCCAGGAGGAGCCGACCCAGGTGTTCGACCAGGGCCAGTCGTACGACCAGTACGGCCAGCAGGCCGGCGGCTACGGCGTGCAGCAGGGCTACGGTCAGGGCGGCTACGGCCAGGGCGACCAGGGCCAGCAGTTCGGTCAGGGCTACGGCCAGCCCCCGGCGGCCTACGGCGACCAGGGCCAGGGCTACGGCCAGGGCGGCTACGGCGACCAGGGCCAGGGCGGCTACGGCGCGCCCGGCTACGGCGGCCCCGGCGGTCCCGGCGAGGGCGAGCCGCAGAAGTCGAAGCTGCCGTGGATCATCGGCGGTGCGGCCGCCGCGCTGCTGCTCGTGCTCGGCGCGATCTTCGTGCCGATGATGATGAACCGCGGCTCCGACGGCGGCGAGGCCGCCCCCACCTCGCAGAGCACCGCCGACCCGACCGGCGAGCCGACGAACGGCACCGAGCCCGACCCGACCAACGGCACCGAGCCCGACCCGACCAACGAGCCCGGCCCGACGACCGAGCCCGCCCCCACGAGCAACGGCGGCGACAGCGGCGGCGGCACCGCCGGCGAGGGCGTCGTGTCGTGGGCCGACTCGGAGTTCGGCACCTACGACCCGGTGACCATCACCGGCGACGGCGACACGATCATCGACCTGCCCGCCGGCGCGAAGGCCGGCATCGTCACCGCGAAGACCACCGCCGACGGCTACTTCAGCGTCATCGTGCGCGACGACGAGGGCACCGGCACCGACTACCTCATCAGCGGCTCGGGCCCCTTCGAGGGCCAGGCGGCGTGGGGCGTGTGGGCCTACGGCGAGGGCACCAAGGTCGAGATCACCTCGCGCGGCGCGTGGGAGCTCACCTTCGAACCGATCTCGAGCGCGCCCGCCCTCACCAGCGACATGAGCGGCTCGGGCTACCGGGTGTTCCTCTACGACGGCCCCGCCGGCACCATCACCGGCACCCACGACGGCGAGAGCAACTTCATCGTCGTCGAGTACGCCGAGAGCTACCCCTACTTCGGCCTGATCTTCAACGAGATCGGCGAGTACTCGGGGCAGAAGATGATCCGCTCGGGCCCGTCGGTGGTCCGCGTGGAGGCCGACGGCAACTGGACGTTCAAGGTCGGCTGACGCCCGACCGTCGCGATGTCGAGGGGCTACCGGCCGTCGAAGGACTACTCGCCGCGGGGCAAGCGCCCGCCGGCGCCGCGTCGCGGGCGCCCGGATGCGCGGGGCCGCGCCGAGCGCGCCGCTGACGGCGCCGACGAGCGCCGCTCGGGCGCCGGGCCCGCCGA
>JAAYAS010000066.1 GCA_012719255.1 Microbacteriaceae bacterium
ACGAGGTAGGGCAGCTCGGTGACGACGATGCCCATGCGCCGGGCGGTGACGTGCTCGATCTGCGCGGTCGCGCGCATCCGGAACGAGCCGCGGCCGGTCTCGTAGGCGTCGCGGATGCCCTCGAGGCCGACGATGCGGGCGCCGGTCGGCAGATCGGGGCCCGGCACGTGGCGCATGAGGTCGTCGAGCGTCGCGTCGGGGTGCGCGAGCAGGTGCCGGGCCGCCGAGATCACCTCGCCGAGGTTGTGGGGCGCCATGTTCGTCGCCATGCCGACGGCGATGCCGCTCGCGCCGTTGACGAGCAGGTTCGGCCAGGCGGCGGGCAGCACGGCCGGCTGCTGCAGCGAGTTGTCGTAGTTCGGCACGAAGTCGACGACGTCCTCGTCGAGCGACTCGGTGAGCGCGAGCGCGGCGCGGGTGAGCCGGGCCTCGGTGTAGCGGGGCGCGGCGGGGCCGTCGTCGAGCGAGCCGAAGTTGCCGTGGCCGTCGACGAGCGGCACCCGCATCGTGAACGGCTGCGCGAGCCGCACGATCGCGTCGTAGATCGCGGTGTCGCCGTGCGGGTGGAGCTTGCCCATGACGTCGCCGACGACGCGGGCCGACTTCACGTGGCCGCGGTCGGGGCGCAGCCCCATCTCGGTCATCTGGTAGAGGATGCGCCGCTGCACCGGCTTCAGACCGTCGCGCGCGTCGGGGAGGGCGCGCGAGTAGATCACCGAGTACGCGTACTCGAGGAACGAGCTGCGCATCTCGCTGGAGACGTCGACGTCGTCGATGCGCTCCTCGATCGGGTGGCCGCTGGTGGTGCTGGGGCTCATGGAAGGGTTCGTGCTCCGCCTGTGGAAAGATGGCTCGGATGACCCCAATCGTATTGAGCGCGGGCGAAACCCGGCCCTCCCTCGCCGATGTGCTGCCGAACTGCCTCGCCGCGATCGACGGCGAGCCGAACGCGCTGGGGCTGCCGCCGGTGCGCGGTGCGGTGGTGATGCTCGTCGACGGCCTCGGCGCCGAGCTGCTCCGCGAGCGGGCGGGCCACGCCCGGCACCTCGTGCGCGGCTGGGGCCGCCGCGACACCGGCTTCGCGTTCCCGTCGACGACGGTCGCCGGCATCACCTCGCTCACCACGGCGACCCGCGCCGGCGCGCACGGCCTCGTCGGCTACTCGATCTGGGACCGCACCGCCGGCGAGTACCGCAACCAGCTCAGCGGCTGGGGGCCGGGGATGGAGCCGGAGCGCTGGCAGCTCGAGCCGACGGTCTTCGAGCGGCTCACCGGCGCGGTCGAGCCCTACGTCGTGTCGGTGGAGGACTACCGCGACTCGGGCCTCACGCGGGCGTCGCTGCGCGGCGCGCGCTACGTCGCCGGCGCGACGATGGTCGAGCGCTGCGAGGTCGCGGCCCGCATCTGCGCCGACCGGCCGCATCCGCTCGTGTACCTCTACCACGCCGAGCTCGACCAGACCGGCCACAAGCACGGCTGCGAGTCCGACCGCTGGCTCGAGCAGCTCGAGGCGCTCGACTCGGCGTTCTCGCGGCTGCTGCGGCTGCTGCCCGCCGACATCGGCGTGCTCGTCGTCGCCGACCACGGGATGCTCGACATCGGCGCGCACGAGCAGCGCGACCTCGACGGCGAGCTGCTCGACGGGGTCGCCGCGATCGCCGGCGAGCCCCGGGTGCGGCACGTCTACCTCGACGATCCGTCGCCCGACCTGCTCGCCGAGGTGCTCGACCGCTACCGCCGCCGCGAGGGCGAGCGCGCGGTGATCGCGAGCCGCGACGAGGCGATCGAGGCCGGCTGGTACGGCCCGCTCGTGCGGCCCGAGGCGGCCGCGCGCATCGGCGACATCGTGGTCGCGGCGCGCAAGCGGGTCACCTACTACACGCCGCCGATGACCGCGCGGATGCGCGCGATGGTCGGCCAGCACGGCTCGATCACCGAGCGCGAGACGATCGTGCCGATCATCCGGCACGGCGCGTTCGCCCGCGAGGGCTGAGCGCCCCGGCCGCCGGCGTCAGTCGTCGTCGGTGCGGGTGCCGAAGACGATCTCGTCCCAGCTCGGCATCGAGGGCCGGCCGCCCCGGCGACGGGCGCCGCGCGGCTCGGGCGTCTCGGGCGTCTCCATCCCCTCGAGCGGCACGTCGACCGCGCGCACCGGCGCGGGCGAACCCGACTCGGCGTCGGCGCCCTCGTGCGGCGCGACCGCATCGGCGGGTTCGTCCGCGGACGACTCGGCGGATGCGTTCGCGATGCCGTCGCGGGCCTCGTCGTGGACGGTCCCGTCCTCGTCGTGCGCGGCCGCCGGCTCGGCGGGCGGCGCCTCGGCGCGGCCGGGGAACGGCGTCACCGCGGCCGCCGGCGCGTGCTAGTCGTCGGCCGCATGCTCGTCGTCGAAGCGCAGCGGCTCGTCGAAGTCGTCGTCGAGGCCGCCGACGAGCTCGGCCTCGTCGTCGTAGCTCGACGCGCTGCGCTCGCCGCGGCGGCGGCGCAGCTGCTCGAGCAGGTTCTCGGTCTCGTGGGTCGTCGCGCGGCCCGACTCGGCCGCGGCGAACGGGTCGTCGCGCCGCGGGGGAGCGGCGACGGGGATCACCGAGTCGGTGCTGAACGTCTCGACGGCGCGCAGGTGCGGCCCGCCGAGCGGCGGCAGCTCGCCCTGCTGCGAGAGCGTGATCGCGGCCGGCGACACCGCCTCGAGCGTGCGGGTGCGGGCGTCGAACTTCCACAGCGCGTTGCGGGTCACGTCGTCGGCGACGAAGTCGAGGCCGATGTGCCAGCCGGTCTCGGGGTCGCGCCAGGCGTCCCAGCGCACGCCGCTCGCCTCGAGCTGCTCGAGGCGGTCGTCGATCGCGCCGCCGAAGGTCGCGCCCTCGCCGGCGAGCGGGTCGAGCGGCTGCGCCACGCGCACCGGCACGGCGCGCGCCTGCTCGACGATGTAGCCGCGCTCGGCGAGGATCGGGCCCTCGAAGCGGGCGACGAGCTCGGGATCGGCGCCGGTGCGCTCGACGACGTCGTCGACGGTCGAGCCGGCGCGGATGAGCTGCTGGATGAGCCGGGGCGCGACCTTCGGCCCGGCCGTGCGCGCCGCGGGCCGCGGGCGGAGCGCCTCGCGCAGGCCCTCGTCGACGACGAGCCGGAAGCGCTCGCCGTCCTCGTTCGTCGCGATGACGGCGCCGTCCTCCACGCCGACGAAGCGGAGCTCCTGCATTGTGCCTCCCGGATGCGTTCGAGTCCGGCGGGCGGGGACCGCCGGCACGCAGATCGTCGCATCCCGCATCCGGCTCGCGGTGCAGCGCACGCGCGCGCCGCTCGATTCGCCCGCGCTCGGCCGGTACACCCCGGGGTATTCGTGGATCCGACCGGCAGGGGTTGCGCGATGGCGCCCGATAGTGCAAGATAGCGCCCCGACGCGGGAACGATTTCCGCGAGCTCCACTTCTCCCCCCATTGGATGGCTATGGCGACCGACTACGACGCACCCCGCAAGAACGAGGACGAGGCCGACTCGATCGAGGCCCTCAAGGAACGGGTGCCCGCAGCCGGTTCGCCGAACGTCGACATCGACCAGGGCGACGGCGTCCACGGCTTCGACCTCTCGGGCGCCGATCTCGCCGACGTCGAGCTCGAGACCGTCGTCATCCCGCGCCAGGACGACGAGTTCACCTGCATGGAGTGCTTCCTCATCAAGCACCGCTCGCAGCTCTCGGCCGAGTCGGAGCCGTCGAACCCCATCTGCAACGACTGCGCCGCCTGAGCGGCGGCCTCGCGAGGGCGCCGCGCGACGCGGCGGCCGGCGGGCCGGCGCCCGCTACTTCTTGAGCTTCGTGCGCGCCCGCTCGAGCGCGGCGACGACCGCCTCCGGGTCGCGCGACGAGAACAGCCAGTAGGGGATGGGGTCGTTCGCGTCGTCGATGTCGACGCGCACCGAGGTGGTCGCCCAGCCGCGCAGGCAGGTCCACGCGCGGGCGTCGAGGCCCGGCCCGGCCGCCTGCCGCGCCGACTCCCGATCGGGATGCGCGACCGCCTCGCCGACGTAGCGCAGCGGCACCTTCGCGGAGCCCACGCGGAGGGTCGTCGCGTCGATCTCGATCACCGGGGAGCCGTTCACCATCAGCACGACGAACCCGGCGAAGGCGACGAGCGCGAGGATCGCGCCCACCCCCGGATTGATCGGCAGGAACACGACGAGCACCGCCGGCACGATGAGCGCGCCGGCGAGGTAGGCCGTCCAGCTCGGGGTCACACGCTCGCGATAGATCACGCCTCCATTGTCGCGGGCGGCGGCCTGGCGCTCGCTGTGACCGGCATCGGCGTTCGCCGAGCGCCGCCCGGCTGTGACCGGCGCTCGGGCGGGCGGGGTAGCCTGCTGGGGTGATTCCCCCGATCGACGTGCCGACGACCGGGCCCCTGCCCGGGTTCGCCAATCCCACCGATGCCGGCGCCGACCTCTTGTCGGCCGAGGCGGTGGTGCTCGCGCCGGGCGAGCGCGCGCTCGTCGGCACCGGCACCGCGGTCGCGCTGCCCGAGGGCACCGTGGGCCTCGTCGCCCCGCGCTCCGGGCTCGCGGCGAAGCACGGCATCACCGTCGTGAACGCGCCGGGCGTCATCGACGCCGGCTACCGCGGCGAGGTGAAGGTCTGCCTCCTCAACACCGACCTGCGCGAGCCGTTCGCGATCGAGGTCGGCGACCGCATCGCGCAGCTGCTCGTGCTGCCGATCCCCGAGGTGCGCTTCCTGCCCGTCGACGAGCTGCCCGCGGGGGAGCGCGGCGACGCGGGCTTCGGCTCGACCGGCCGCGCGTGGCCGAGCGCCGCATCCGACCGACCGACCGCCGCCGACGCGCGGCAGAGCCCTGGAGGCCAGCACTAGCGATGGGACTGTTCGACTTCTTCAAGCGCGAGGAGCCGGTGGCGAAGGCCGACCGGCTCGTCATCGACGACGAGGACGACGAGGTCGTCGACGACTTGGAGCTCGAGGACGAGGTGCTCCCCGACAAGGAGGCGCCCGCCGACCGCGAGACGGCCGGGCCGTTCGACGACGGCGAGGAGGCCGGCGACGGCCCCTTCGTCGACCTCGGCTCGCTGCGGGTGCCCGCCCGCCAGGGCCTCGCGCTGCGCCTCGAGATGGAGGACGCGACGAAGCGCGTCATCGCCGTCGCCCTCGACCTCGCCGGCTCGACCCTGCAGGTGCAGGCCTTCGCCGCGCCCCGCGGCTCCGGCCTCTGGGCGGATGTGCGCGGCCAGCTCGCCGAGCAGATCGCGAAGCAGCAGGGCACCGCCGAGGAGCGCGAGAACGCGCTCGGCACCGCGCTGAGCACGGCGGTGCCGATCGTCGCCGGCGGCGCGCCCGAGCGCAAGGTCGAGTTCATCGGCGTCGACGGCCCCCGCTGGTTCCTCCGCGGCGTGATCACCGGCGCCGCGACGATCGACGACGGCAAGTACGACGAGCTCGTCGACCTCTTCCGGGGCATCGTCGTCGTCCGCGGCGGCAAGCCCGTGCCGCCCCGCGATCTGCTGCCGCTCGAAATGCCGAAGGCGATGGCCGAGCAGCTCGCCGCCGCCCGCGAGGCGCAGGCGCGCGCCGCCGCCGAGAAGGCCGCGCGGGTGCAGCGCGAGCAGCAGGCGAAGCAGGAGGGCGGCGCCTCCGCATGACCCGACCCGCCCGCGACGACGCCGTCCCCGCGCCCGCCGAACCGGCACCGAGCGAACAGGCCCCGACCGGCCCCGCTCCGGCCGACGCCGAGCAGGTGCAGGCGCGGCTCGCCGCCGCGGCCCGCGCCTCGACGGTCGGCCGGGTCGCCGAGGAGGGCGTGAGCTGGCCGGCGTTCCTGGCGGCGATGGGCGGCTGGCTCGGCATCGCCGAGGCGCTGCTGCCCGGGCTGCTCTTCCTCGGCCTGCACCTCGCGACCGGCGAGCTCCTGCTCTCGGTGGCGGCCCCCGCGGTGCTCGCGGTGGTGCTGCTCGTCGTGCGGCTCGTGCGCCGGCAGCCGATCTCCGGCGCGCTCGCCGGGCTCTTCGGCCTCGTCATCAGCGGCTTCATCGCGCTGCGCAGCGGCGAGGGCGTCGACTACTTCGTGCTCGGCCTGTGGACGAACGCCGTCTACGGCACCGGCGTGCTGCTCACGATGCTCGCCGGCTGGCCGCTCATCGGCGTCATCGCCGGGCTCATCTCCGGCCGGCCGACCGCTTGGCGCCGCGACCTCCGATTCTTCTGGTGGATGCAGGGCCTCACGGCGGTCTGGGTCGGCCTGTTCGCGGCGCGCCTCGCGGTGCAGCTGCCCCTCTACCTCGCCGGCGCGGTCGAACCGCTCGGCGTCGCGCGGCTCGTCATGGGCGTGCCGCTGTTCGCCGCGGTCGCGATCGCGACCGCGCTGCTCGTGCGCCGGCAGCTCCAGCGCACCGGCGCCGGCGGATCGGCGGCGGCGGTGCCGCCGGCCGCCGGCCCCGTCACCGATCCCGCATCCGAACCCGCCGCACCGCCCGCATCCCCGTCATCCCACGGCGAATTCCGCTAAGATCTCTCGATATCGAGAGAAATCCGATTCAAAGGAGCATCTGCATGAGCGCAGTCAACAGCTTCGGGGCCAAGGACGTCCTCAACGTCGACGGCACCGACTACGAGATCTACCGCATCGACAAGGTCGATGGCTACGAGAAGCTCCCCTTCAGCCTGAAGGTCCTGCTCGAGAACCAGCTCCGCACCGAGGACGGCGCGAACGTCACCGCCGACCAGATCCGCGCGCTCGGCTCGTGGGACCCGAACGCCGAGCCCGACACCGAGATCCAGTTCACCCCGGCCCGCGTGGTGATGCAGGACTTCACCGGCGTGCCCTGCATCGTCGACCTCGCCACCATGCGCGAGGCCGTGAAGGACCTCGGCGGCGACCCGGAGGTCATCAACCCGCTCGCGCCCGCCGAGCTCGTCATCGACCACTC
>JAAYAS010000067.1 GCA_012719255.1 Microbacteriaceae bacterium
CGTCACCGACCCGCGGATGCGCGCCAACATCGGCATCCGCCGTCGCCTCGCCCCGTTGCTGGAGAACGACCGCAACCAGCTCGAGCTCTTCACCGCTCTGTTGCTGAGCCTGCCGGGTTCCCCCGTCCTGTACTACGGCGACGAGCTCGGCATGGGCGACAACATCTGGCTCGGCGACCGCGACGCGGTGCGGACCCCGATGCAGTGGACCCCCGACCGCAACGCGGGCTTCTCCCGCGCCGACCCGGCCCGGCTGTACCTGCCGGTGATCATGGATCCCACCTACGGGTACCAGGCGGTGAACGTCGAATCGCAGATGAACTCGACGAACTCGCTGTTGCACTGGACGCGGCGGATGATCCAGGTCCGCAAGCAGCATCCCGCCTTCGGCAAGGCCTCGTTCACCGAACTCGGCAGCGCGAATCCCGCGATCCTGTCCTATCTGCGTGAGATGTCGCCCGGTCCGGAACGCAACTACAGCGACGTCATCCTGTGTGTGAACAACCTGTCGCGTTATCCGCAGGCGGTCGTTCTCGATCTGTCGCGCTTCGCGGGGTGGATCCCTGTGGAGCTGACCGGGTCCGTCCCGTTCCCGACGATCACGGAGGAGGGTTACATGATCACCCTGCCCGGTCACGGATTCTTCTGGTTCGCCCTGCAACCCGACCCGTCGAAGGAGGGACCGGGCGAACATCCGGTGAGCAGCGAAGCAGAAGCGGCGGTCCAGCCATGACCGCCGACAACGAGCTCTATCCGGACGCGCAGCTCGTCGAGGACCTGCGTGAGTGGATGCCGCACCAGCGATGGTTCGCGGCGAAGGGCCACACCATCACCGGGGTCGGTGTCGTCCTGCGTCATCCGCTCGTGGAGGAACCCGGTTTCGGGGCCGATCATGTGATCGTGAAGGTCTCGTTCGACTCGACGGCGGACCAGATCTATCAGGTGCCTCTCGGTTTCCGTTCCCATCTCCCCGAGGAACTGCAGTCGTGGAGCGTGGTCGGTCCCGACGATTCCCAGGATCGCGGCCTGCACGTCTACGACGGCCTCCGCGATCAGGAGATCCTCGACCGGTACTCGCGCAATCTGGCGAACGGCACCCCCGCCGGCCCGGTGGAGCTCCACACCGTGCCGGGTTCGGTCATCGAACCGGGCCTACGTGGGCGCGCGTTGAGCGCGGAGCAGTCCAACACCTCCGTGGTCCTCGGAGAGAAGTTGCTGCTCAAGATGTTCCGTCGGCTCACGCTCGGCATCAATCCGGACGTCGAGCTGCCGCTCGCCCTCGGCGAGGACGGATGCCGGTCGATCGCCCCGATCCGGGCGTGGATCGAAGCGGAGGTCGACGGGGTCCGCACCACGCTGGCGATGGTGCAGGACTTCGCGGCGAACTCGGCCGACGGCTGGTCGATGGCGCTCGGCAGCGTCCGGGACCTGCTCCTCGAAGGCGACCTGCGCGCCGACGAGGTGGGCACCGATTTCGCCGGGGACTCGCACCGCATCGGCGCGGCCGTGGCGGATGTGCACGCCCATCTCGGCTCCGCGCTCGGCGTCGACGAACGCGACGCCTCCGAGTTGGCAGAAGGCATGATCCACCGGTTCCAGGCCGCGGCGGCAGAGGTCCCCGACCTCGTCGAACTCACCGACGCGGTCCGGGCCCGATTCGACGAGGTCGCCGCGCTGGGCAAGGTGCGGGTGCACCGCATCCACGGCGACCTGCATCTCGGGCAGGTGTTGCGCACTCCCGAACGCTGGCTGCTCATCGACTTCGAGGGCGAACCCGCGAAATCCCTCGAGGAGCGCCGCAAGCCCGACAGCCCGTTCCGGGACGTGGCAGGAATGCTGCGGTCGTTCGACTACGCCGCACACCACTCGATCCGTGAATCCGAACAGGGCGCGGCCGTGGAGTCGCAGCGGGAGTTCCGGGCCCGCGAGTGGGCCGAACGCAACTGCGCTGCTTTCTGCGACGGTTACGCGGCCGCCTCGGGCACGGATCCGCGGGACTCCGACGTCCTGCTGCGCGGTTACGAGCTCGACAAGGCGGTCTACGAGGTGGTCTACGAGGCGCGACACCGCCCCTCGTGGCTGCACCTGCCGCTCGAGGCGATCCGTCGCCTCACGGCCCGCTGACCGCTGTCCGAACACGGGAAGGGGAGAGATGCCGTGGCATCTCTCCCCTTCCTCGTTGCGCGGGTCAGCTCACCTGGAGCAACAGTTCGTCGTCGACGACGTCCGCCGTCACCCGGTTGCCCTCGGCGAGTGCGTCGTCGAGCAGCATGTCGGCGATGCGATCGTCGACCACCCGGGAGATCGAGCGGCGCAACGGACGGGCACCGAACTCGGGCTGATGACCGTTGCGGGCGATCCACTCCACCGCGTCGGCGGTGAACTCGAGATCGATCCCCTTGCTCTGCAGCCGCTTCCGGCTGTCGTCGAGCAGCAGCTCGGTGATCCGGTGCAGCTGGTCGTCGTCGAGCTTGCGGAACATCACGATCTCGTCGATGCGGTTGAGGAACTCCGGCCGCATCGATTCGCGCAGCCGTCCCATGACCCGGTCGCGCAGCGGCTTCTCGGCCGCCTCGGCGTCACCGGTGGTGAAGCCGAGCGCGCCACCACGGCTCGAGATGATGTCCGAACCGAGGTTGCTGGTCATGAGGACGACGGTGTTGGTGAAGTCCACCGTGCGTCCCTCACCGTCGGTGAGGCGACCGTCGTCGAGGACCTGCAGCAGCGTGTTGAACACGTCCGGGTGCGCCTTCTCGATCTCGTCGAGCAGCACCACCGAGTAGGGGTGACGACGCACCTGTTCGGTGAGCTGCCCGGCCTCGCCGTAGCCGACGTAGCCGGGAGGGGCACCGACGAGCCGGCTCACGGTGTGGCGTTCGCCGAACTCGCTCATGTCGATGCGCAGCATGGTGCGCTCGTCACCGAAGAGCACCTCGGCGAGGGCCTTCGCGAGCTCGGTCTTGCCGACGCCGGTGGGGCCGAGGAAGAGGAACGATCCGGTCGGCCGCTTCGGGTCGGCGACGCCCGCGCGCGAGCGGCGGATCGCATCCGCCACCGCCTCGACGGCGGTGTCCTGCCCGATCACGCGGCCGTGCAGCTCGTCCTCCAGGTGCAGCAGCTTCTCGCGCTCCGATTGCATGAGCCGGCCCACGGGGATGCCGGTCCAGGCGGCGACGACGCCGGCGATGTCCTCCTCGGTGACGTGGTCGTTGACGAGCCGGCCCTCGGCCGACTCGGCGGCCTCGGCCTCGACGAGCTGCTGCTGCAGCCCGGGCAGCTCGCCGTAGAGGATGCGGCTCGCGAGTTCGAGGTTGCCCTCGCGCTGCGCCTTCTCGGCGCGGATGCGGGCGTCGTCGAGCTTCGTCTTCAGGTCGCCGACCCGGTTCAGGCCGGCGCGCTCGGTCTCCCAGCGGCCCTGCAGCTCGGCGAGGCGCGACTCGAGGCCGGCCATCTCCTCGCGCAGCGCCGCGAGGCGCTCCTTCGAGGCGTCGTCGTGCTCCTTCTTCAGCGCGAGCTCCTCGAGCTTCATGCGGTCGACCTGGCGCTTCAGCGTGTCGATCTCGACGGGCGACGAGTCGATCTCCATGCGGAGCCGCGAGGCGGCTTCGTCGATGAGGTCGATCGCCTTGTCGGGCAGCTGGCGCGCGGTGATGTAGCGGTTCGACAGCGAGGCGGCCGCGACGAGCGCGGTGTCGCTGATCGCGACCTTGTGGTGCGCCTCGTAGCGCTCCTTGAGGCCGCGGAGGATCGCGACGGTGTCCTCGACCGAGGGCTCGCCGACGTACACCTGCTGGAAGCGGCGCTCGAGGGCCGCATCCTTCTCGATGAACTCGCGGTACTCGTCGAGCGTGGTGGCGCCGATGAGGCGCAGCTCGCCGCGCGCGAGCATCGGCTTCAGCATGTTCGAGGCCGCCACCGACGACTCGCCGCCGCCGGCGCCCATGAGGGTGTGGAGCTCGTCGATGAAGGTGATGACCTCGCCGTCGGAGTCCTTGATCTCCTGGAGCACCTGCTTCATGCGCTCCTCGAAGTCGCCGCGGTACTTCGCGCCGGCGAGGATCGCCGAGATGTCGAGCGAGACGAGCCGCTTGTCCTTCAGCGACTCGGGCACGTCGCCGGCGACGATGCGCTGGGCGAGGCCCTCGACGACGGCGGTCTTGCCGACGCCGGGCTCGCCGATGAGCACGGGGTTGTTCTTGGTGCGGCGGGTGAGCACCTGGCTCACGCGCCGGATCTCGGAGTCGCGGCCGATCACCGGGTCGAGCTTGCCGGTGCGGGCCACCTCGGTGAGGTCGACGCCGAATCGTTCGAGTGCGCTCTGGGCCTCCTCGTCGGGAGCCTGCACGCCCTGCATATTGGCCATTGTGGGTCTCCTTCCGATGGCCGAGAATGGATGAGTTGAGTTGGATGGTGCGCGATCAGTTGAGCCGCGCTGACTCAAGTTTAGCGCCGCGGCGATGCCGCACCAGTGGTGGACGTCTGCTCACAGCGAACGCGAAGGTGCGCCCGACCAGCGGTTTCAGTCAGGCGCCGCGACGACGGCGACGGGCGGCGCGCCGCCCGTCCGACGGCGCGCCGAACCCGCTCCCCGCGAAGCTGACAGCCGCCGCCGGCTCCGCTAGCGTGACCGGAACCGGTTGCATTCACCGCGGCGGACCGGCGCCGCTGAACAGGACCCCCGCACGTGAACCCGCCGCCCGCATCCCCGCCCGCGAGCGCCGCCGACCGAAGCGCGCACCGCCGCGCCTGGCTCGCCTTCGTCGTGCTGCTCATCCCGGTGGTGCTCGTCTCGGTGTCGACCACCGCGCTGAGCTTCGCCATGCCGGCGATCTCCGAGGCGCTGCGGCCGACCGGCGTCGAGCTGCTGTGGATCATCGACGTCTACCCGCTCGTGCTCGCGGGCCTGCTCATCCCGATGGGCGCGCTCGGCGACCGCTACGGCCGCCGCCGCATCCTGCTGATCGGCGCGATCGGCTTCGCGCTCGTGTCGGCCGTCGCCGAGTTCGCCCCGACCGCCTCGTGGCTCATCGCCGCCCGCGCCGCGACCGGCCTGTTCGGCTCGATGCTGCTGCCGGCGACGCTCGCGCTGATCCGCGTGATCTTCAGCGAGGCGCGCGACCGCCGGCTCGCGATCGCGATCTGGTCGGCGGTGTTCTCGGGCGGCGCCGCGGCCGGGCCGATCGTCGGCGGGATGCTGCTCGAGTGGTTCGGCTGGACGGCGATCCTCCTCATCGGCGCGCCGATCGCGCTGCTGTTCGCCCTGCTCGCCCCGTGGCTCGTCCCCGAATCGCGCGACCCGGACGCCGGTCCGGTCGACCTCGCCTCGGCGCTCCTCGCCATCGCCACCATGGTCGCGCTCGTGTACGGCGTGAAGTCGCTCGCCACCGGCGGCGAGCCGCTCCTCGCCGCGGGGGCGCTCCTCGCGAGCGGCCTGCTCGGCTGGTGGTTCGCGCGGCGCCAGCGCGCGCTCGCGCAGCCGATGCTCGATCTCACCCTCTTCCGCACCCCCGCCTTCAGCGGCGGGCTGCTCATCAACATCCTCTCGAACGCGGCGATCGTCGGGATGATGTTCATGGCCACCCAGCACCTGCAGGTGGTGAGCGGCATCGCGCCGACGCTCGCGGGGCTCGCGCTCCTGCCCGGCACGATCATGGCGATCGTCTCATCGCTGTCGGTGCCGGTGATCGCCGACCGCATCGGCTCGCGGCGCGCCGAGATCGTCGCCTTCGCGGTCGCGACCGCCGGCTTCGCGGTCGTCGCGGTGTGGGGCGCGTCGACCGCGGCGTGGCCGTTCATCGTCGGCCTCGCGGTGCTCGGCGCGGGCCTCGGCATCGCCTGGACCGTGTCGACCGACCTCGTGATCTCGTCGGCGCCGGTCGCGAAGGCGGGCGCCGCCTCGGCGGCGAGCGAGACCGGCTTCGAGATCGGCGTCGTGTTCGGCACCGCCGCGATCGGCGGCCTCACGACGGCGCTCTACCAGGCGTTCTTCGCGGTGCCGGCCGGGGTGCCGGCGGCCGATGCGGATGCGGCGCGCGAGACGATCGGGGCGGCCGCGGCGATCGCCGAGTCGCTCGGCGGACCCGCGGGGGCGGGCCTGCGGGATGCGGCGGTCGCCGCGTTCACGCAGGCGGAGCGCTGGACGTCGATCGGCGTGGCGCTCGTGCTGCTCGCGGCGACGCTCGTGCTCGCGGTGACGGGCCGGACGCGGCGGGTGCGCCGGCGCCGCCCGATCGGCCCGGTGCATCCCCGCGACGCGGAGTGAGGGGCGACGCGGGCCGGGATGCGACGCGCGGAATCACCGTGCGAACCTGCGAATCCAGCCCGGACCTGCGAGAATGGGCAGGAGCCGCGGGGGCGCGGCGAGGCCGCCGCACCGGGCGGACGTGATCGAATCGCGACACCCCGAGCAGCGCGGCCACTTTCTGTTTACCTTTCGTTCACCTATAATTAACTTAGGGTTCATTGGGACCCCGCCGTTCGCGAACCCGCGAGCGGTCCATCCGCCGGCATCCCGCCCGGCATGGAAGTTTCATTTAGGAGGCGACAACACATGACTGAAGTGCACAGCACGATGAAGGTGACCGGTTCGACCGTCACCATCGCACTGACGGTTGAGTCGGCCCTCTCCCGTCATGACATCTGGCCCGCGCTGGTGCGGCCCGATCAGCTCCGCAACTGGCTCGGCCACGTCACCCCGCCGCTCGACCGCGTCGGGGCCGAATACACGCTCGCGTACCTCAACGGCAGCGACCACCGCGCCGTCGGCACCGTGATCGCGGCCACCGAGCCGAACACGCTCGAGTACACCTGGCGCTTCAACGGCGGCCCCGAGACGCGGGTCCGCTTCAACCTCACCCCTCGCGACGACGGCGGCACCACGTTCCGCTTCGTCCACGAGGGCGTGCCGATCCCCGACGCCGCGGCCGACGCGGCCACCTGGCACGCGCAGTTCGACTTCCTCAGCCGCTGGCTGAACGATCGCATCTCGCTCGGCGCGCACCTGCGCGAGCGCCGCGAGGAGCTGCTGCCCCAGTACGAGCGCGAGCTCGCGCTCGCCGTCAACCCGGGGATCCCCCCGCGCGAGGAGACGGGCACCGGCCCGATCGACCTCATCAAGCGCACCCTGCGCTCGACCGCCTGGGCCTAGCCCGCGCGGCGACCGCCCCGGCCCGATCCGACGCCCCCGACGCCTCCCGGCGCGGGGGCGTCGGGCATTTCCGGATGCGGCGGGTGCGGCGGCGCTGCTCGGCGGCGGCAAGCGACCCTCACGGCGACACGCGACCTCCGCGGCGACAAGTGACCTGCGGGGTGACAAGTGACCCTCGCACTGCAAGGTCACTTGTCCGCCAGAGGGTCACATACCGAGGGCATGTGGCGCTGCGGGCCGGCTACGCCGCGACGAGCCGGCGCACCGCCGCGAGCGGGATCGGCAACCAGCTCGGCCGGTGGCGCGCCTCGTAGATCGCCTCGTACACGGCCTTGTCGAGCTCGTACGCGGCGAGCAGCGCCTCGCGATCGGCCGCTTCGGCGTCGACGCCGGCATCACCAGCGCCACCCGTGCCACCGGCAGCACCAGCACCACCGGCACCATCCGCATCCGCAGAAGCCGCCGCTTCGACCGCCTCCGCATCCGCGCCCATCCCCGCGGCGTACCCGTCGAGGAACGCCGCGCGCGACGCATCCGCCCACTCGCGGGCGACCTCGCGGCCGGCCTGCATCGAGAGCGAGCCGGCGACGTAGTCGAACGAGCGGAGCATGCCGGCGACGTCGCGGGCCGGAGCGTCCGGGGCGTTGCGCTCGTCGAGCGGACGCAGCGGCTCGCCCTCGAAGTCGAGCAGCACCCAGCCGCGCTCGGGCACGGCGAGCACCTGGCCGAGGTGGAAGTCGCCGTGGATGCGCTGCAGCTCGGGCCAGCGCGCGTCGGCCGCGCGCCCGTACACCGCCTCGATCGCGGGGCCGAGCTCGGCGAGCTCGGGCACCTCGGTGGCGGCGATCTCGTATCGGCGCCACATCTGCTCGACGGCGGTCTCGACCTCGGCGGTCGTCGCCTCGACGGTCGGCATCACGCGGCGCAGCACCTGGTGCACCTCGGCGGTCGCCTCGCCGAGCGAGCGGGCGAGCGGCGCGAAGTCCTCGCCGCCCTCGGCGGCGCGCAGCGCGACCCGCCACGCATCCTCGACGCCCGCGAAGAACTCCTCGGCGAACGCGAGGTGCCCCGACACGAGCCCCTCCCCATCCGGCCACACCGCCGCGAGCTGCCCGAACGCCGGCGGCACGCGCAGCGAACCGGCGGCCGCGAGCGCCGTCTGCAGCGTCACATCCGGGTTGTCGCCGGCGTGCAGCCGGCGGTAGAGCTTCACGATGAGGGGCGCCGCGGCCTCGCCGTCGGCGCCGCGCAGCTCGCAGACGATCGAGGTGTTCGACTGCTCGCCCTGCAGCACCCGCGAGGTGACGAACTCGCCGACCCGCGCGCCCGGCATCGGCTGGCCGTAGACGCGCACGCCCTCGGAGCCGCCCACCTCGGCCTCGTCGGCGATGAGCTCGATGAGCGCGCGGGTGAACGCGGTGTCGTGCGCGCCGTCGACGAGCGCGGCGCGGTCGCCGTGCTCGCGCACCGGGGCGATGAACCCGAGCGCCGGCAGCGCGGCGTCGACGTCGCGGATCACGAGCGGCACCTGGTAGATCGCGTCGGTCGTCTCGTCGCGCACGAACGCGATCGAGATGAGCCGCACGCCGGGCGAATCGGCGGGCGCCGGCAGCTCGAAGCTGCCGACGAGCCGCAGCCGGGCCGCTTCGCCCGCGCCCGCGTACCAGCGCTGCTGCGGCACCCAGCCGCCGAGCAGATCGAGCACTTCCGACATGTGGCCTCCAGACGGGTCGATGACGCGCCCCAGGCTATCGGCGCGGGCCTTGGCGGCCGCCGTGCCGGGCGGCGTTGCCGGGGATGCGGCGGGGCGGGCGCCGCGCACACCGGGGCGGCAACCGCTGGCGGCGGGGCGCGGGCGCACGGCTGCCGGGACGCGCGCCGCCCGCGCATCCGCCCACGGCGGGGTCGGCACCCTGGCCGCCCCTCCCGCATCCCCGTACCCTGGACGCCATGGCCCTCCCCCAGGTGTGCGTCACCTACCTGCTCCGCGACGGCGCGGACGGGCTCGAGGTGCTGCTCGGCCGCAAGCGGCAGGGGCTCGGCGTCGGCAAGCTCGTGGGGCTCGGCGGCAAGCTCGAGCCGGGCGAGCATCCGCGCCGCGCGGCGGTGCGCGAGATCGAGGAGGAGTCGGGCCTCTACGTCGACCGCGGCGCGCTGCGGCACGCGGGGCTGCTCACGTACCTCTTCCCGACGAAGCCGGCGTGGTCGCAGGAGTCGTGGGTGTACCTCTGCCGCGAGTGGATCGGCGAGCCCGAGCCGAGCGCCGAGCTCGTGCCCGAGTGGCACGCGGTGTCGCGGGTGCCCTACGGCGAGATGTGGTCGGATGCGCGGCACTGGCTGGATGCGGCGCTCGCCGGCGCGTTCGTGCGCCGCTCGTTCGTGTTCGGCGCCGACCTCTCGACGGCGGTCGCCTCCGACGATCCGTCGACCGGCCTGCCGCCGGTACCGCCGCCGGGCGCGCTCGGCCCGCTCGACGGGGCGATGTAGGAGCCGCGCGGTCCCGGTTCGCCGCACGGTTCCGGTCCGCCGCGCGGTCCTGGCCCGCCGCGCGTCCCGGCCCGCGGCATCGGCGCCGCAGCGCTGCCGGCAGGCCCGATCGAGCCGAGCCCGCCGCCGAACCGGTGGTCGCGAACGGCTCCAACCCGCGCGGATTGCGACCACTCCCCACCGCCGCCACCGAACCAGTGGTCACCACCGGCTCCGCGCCGCCCCGCACTCGAACCAGTGGTCACCACTTGCTCGACGATTCCCGGAGCCAGTGGTCGCGAACGGCTCCAGCCCGCGCGGATTGCGACCACCGGCCACCGCCCGCAACCCGTCGCCCGCGTTGCGGCGATGCCGAGGCTCCATCGGAAGCACACCGGTACTCGCAGCTGCAACGACCGGTCGACAACCACGACGAGACCGGCAGTTGCAGGTGCAAGTACCGGTCGGAATGCGCGGCGGGGCAGGGCGGAGGCGCAGGCGCAGGCGCAAGCGCAGGGCAGGCCAGGCCAGGGACGCGCCTGCGATCGCGGCCCCGCCCTCGCCGGGCCCCCGCGCTAGCGGCGCTCGCTGAGCGTGACCGTGAACTTCGGAGTGCGCAGCAGCTGGCGGGTGTGGCCGACGCGGCGCTGCAGCTGCTCGCGGTGGCGCAGGTGCGAGTTGAACACGGTCACCATGTCGCCGCCGGGGCGCAGCACGCGGCCGGCGGCGTCGAAGAGCCGGTTCGCCATGCCGCGGTCGACGCCGCGGCCGTCGTGGAACGGCGGGTTGCAGAGCACGAGGTCGACCGAGGCGTCGGCGATCGCGTCGGCGGCGTCGGCGCGCACCGTCTCGATGTCGAGGCCGTTCGCGGATGCGGTGGCCCGCGTCGACTCGCAGGCGAACCACGAGCGGTCGGTGGCGATCACGCGGGCGCGCGGCCAGCGGCGCTTCGCCCAGGCGGCGAGCACGCCGGTGCCCGAGCCGAGGTCGAGCACGACCCGCGGCTCGGAGGCCGGGTTCCAGAGGCCGGCGGGGTCGTGGCGCACGCGCGAGGCGGCGCGCATCGCCGGGTCGATCGCCTCGAGCAGCACGCGAGTGCCGAGGTCGAGGGCGGCGCCGGCGAACGCGCCGCCGAGGGCCCGCACCTGCAGGTCGAGCTCGGGGATGCGGCCGGTGCGCAGCGGCGGATCGCCCGGCTCCGGGCCGCTCGCGACGAGCGCGCGCGATTTCCGCATCCCGCGCGAGGCGCGCACGTGCGCGAACGAGCGGCCGAGCTCGTCGTTCATCGCGCGCACGAGGTGCTGCTGGCGGGCGCCGAGGATGAGTCGCACGCCGGGCTCGGCGAGGCGGGCGACCGCATCCGCGAGCGCCGCGAGCTCGGCGAGCGACTTCGGCAGCCGGCCGACGACGAGCGAGGCGCCGGCGAGCAGCGGCGCGTCGAGGCCGGAGGCGACGGCGCCGTCGAGCGGGGCGACCGTCGAGTCGCTGAAGGCGCGCACGTCGACGGCCCCGAGCATCCGGGCGGCGTCGACGAAGTCCTGGTCGGCGTCGACGATCGCGATCGTCGGGGGCAGGTGGCCGGGCTCGTCGCCGGTGGCGATCGCCTCGCGCATCACGACCTCGAGCACCGGGTCGTCGGCGAAGCGGGCGGCGACGGCGTCGGGCACCGGCAGCTCGGCGGCGGGCACGGCACCGGGCGCGCCGGTCACCGAATCGGCGCCGACGACGAGCGCGGCAGCCGCGCCCGCGGCGTCCATGTCCTCGGCACCCGCGGCGCCCGCGCCCTCGGCACCCGCGCCGTCGGCGCCCGGCGCCCCCTCGGCACCCGCGGCCTCGGCGCCCTCGGCACCCGCGCCGTCGACGACCACGGCATCCGCGCCGACGGCCTCCGTCGCATCCGCGCCCTCGGCGCCCGGCGCATCCGCGCCCCGCGCCGCCGACGGATCGGCAGGCGTCACGCGACCGTCTCGGGCTCGGCCTCGGGCTCGGGGCCCAGCACGAACCGGCGGCCGGTGATCTCGTCGACCGAGATCTCGACGAACACGCGCTTCACGGTCGGCACGAGCGGACGGAGGTCGAACTGCTCGGCGCGGGCGATGTCGGCCTCGCCCTCGAGGATGCGGGCCGTGCCGCGCACGACGACGCTCCACGCCGACTTCTCGCCGACGTGGTCGGTCTCGAGCACGATCTCGTCGGCGGCCACCAGGCCGGCGAGCTTGGTGCCGGGGGCGGTGCGGAAGACGAGCCGCTTGCCGTCGCTGACGAAATTGATGGGGAAGATCTCGATGCGGTCGCCCACCCGCTCGACGAGACGGCCCAGCGTCTGGGTCGCCAGCAGCTTGGTGGCTTCGTCGGCGTCGAGCTGGAGCATCACGTCGTTGTAGTCGGTCATGCCTCAAGGGTCCCACCGCGGTCTGTGAGGCGACTCATCGCGCTGGGGACGAGGATGGAGGGATCGGCGGGCGCTCAGGCGCGCTTGCGACGATGCGTGCATGCGCGCGAACGGCAGCTTCAAGATCGAGTCGTGGGATCCGAACGGCCGCGAGGTCGACGTCGACACGGGGGCGCCCCTGGTGGGCGCGTTCATCGTGCGCACGTTCGACGGCCCCGACATCACCGGCCGCAGCCAGGTGCTGTTCACCGGCGCCTTCAACGAGGAGACCGGCTCGGGCACGTACGTCGCGATCGACGCGTTCGAGGGCGAGATCCTCGGCCGCCGCGGCACGCTGAACTTCTGGCACACCTCGAGCGTGCGCCGGGGCGCGTTCATCGGCGAGGATGCGGCGCTGCGGATCGTGCCCGACTCCGGCACCGGCGCGCTCGCCGGGGCGCGCGGCAGCGGCGTGATCCACGGCGACGACGAGGGCGAGCGCATCGAGCTCGACCTCGAGTTCGACGACGGCGACGACATCGTCGACGGCGAGGCCGCCGCCGGCCGCCTCGAGCCGTAGGCGCCGGCGAGGCCCCGGGCCCGCCGAGGTCCCCGGGCCCGCGAACGCCTCTGCATCCGTTCGTCTGCCGTTCACTTCGCCGTCTAGCATGGGTGGAGTTTCCGCGCCGCCACGGGCGGATGCGGGGCAGCAGCGAGCAATTGGAGTTCATGTGAAGATCGCAATCCTCGGCGGCGACGGTTTCTGCGGCTGGCCGACCGCCCTGCACCTGTCGAACCTCGGCCACGACGTCGTCATCGTCGACAACCTGTCGCGGCGCCGCATCGACGAGGAGCTCGGCGCCGAGTCGCTCACGCCGATCGCGCCGATCGAGGAGCGGGTCGCCGCGTGGCGCGAGGTCTCGGGCGGCAAGTCGCTCGAGTTCGTGAACATCGACGTCGCGCAGGACTACGACCGCCTGCTCGCCTTCCTCCGCGACGAGGGCATCGAGTCGATGGTGCACTTCGCCGAGCAGCGCGCCGCGCCCTACTCGATGAAGAACTCGACGACGAAGCGCTACACCGTCGACAACAACATGAACGCGACGAACAACGTGCTCACCGCGATCGTCGAGTCGGGCCGCGACATCCACCTCGTGCACCTCGGCACGATGGGCGTGTACGGCTACGGCACCGCCGGCATGAAGATCCCCGAGGGCTACCTCGACATCCAGGTCACCGCCCGCGAGGACGAGTTCGGCAACGAGGTCGAGCCGTACCAGGTCGAGCAGCAGATCCTCTACCCGACGAACCCGGGCTCGGTGTACCACCTCACGAAGGTGCTCGACCAGCACCTGTTCGCGTACTACGCGAAGAACGACCGCCTCCGCATCACCGACCTCCACCAGGGCATCGTGTGGGGCACGAACACCGCCGAGACCGCGATGGACGAGCGCCTCATCAACCGCTTCGACTACGACGGCGACTACGGCACCGTGCTCAACCGCTTCCTCATGCAGGCCGCGGTCGGCTACCCGCTCACGGTGCACGGCACCGGCGGCCAGACGCGCGCGTTCATCCACATCCAGGACACCGTGCGCTGCATCCAGATCGCCATCGAGAACCCGCCGGCCGCGGGCGAGCGCGTGAAGATCTTCAACCAGATGACCGAGACCCACCGGGTGCGCGACCTCGCGCAGCTGCTCGCGCGCATCGCGGATGCGAAGGTCGAGCTCGTGCCGAACCCGCGCAACGAGGCGGCCGAGAACGAGCTGCACGTCGTCAACGAGACCTTCCTCGACCTCGGGCTCAACCCGACGAAGCTCGAGGAGGGCCTGCTGCTCGAGGTCACCGACATCGCGCGCAAGTACAAGGACCGGGCCGACCTCTCGAAGGTGCCCGCCACCTCGCTGTGGACGAAGCACCAGCACGAGGGCGTGCCGCCGTCGATCGCCGCGGGCGACTCGCCGGCTGCGCCCGTCGACGCCCCGGCAGGCGCCCCCGCCGCCGCCCCCGCCGGCTGAACCCACCGAATCCCCCGCCCCGCCGCATCCGCTCATGCGCATCGCCCTGTTCACCGAGGTCTTCCTGCCGAAGATCGACGGCGTCGTCACGCGCGTGCTGCGCACCCTCGAGCAGCTGCAGGCGCTCGGGCACGAGGTGCTCGTGTTCGCACCGGGCCACCCGCCGTCGAACTACGCCGGCGCGCGGGTGGTGCCGGTGAACGCGGTGCCGATGAAGCCCTGGTACCCCGAGCTCAAGGTCGGGCTGCCGACGCCGAACATCGCCCGCGAGATCGAGGAGTTCGCGCCGCACGTCGTGCACCAGGTGAACCCGGTGGTGCTCGCCGCGTACGGCTCGCTGTCGGCGGCGCGGCGCGATCTGCCGATGCTCGCGTCGTTCCACACCGACACCCCGCAGTACGCGGATGCGCTCGGGCTCGCGCCGATCCGCCGCGCCGGCACCCGCTACCTGCGGTTCATCCACAACCTCGCCGAGGTGAACCTCTGCACCTCGCCGCAGATGGTCGAGCGGGCCGAGGCGATGGGCATCGAGCGCGTCGACCTCTGGCCGAAGGCGATCGACACGGCGAACTACCGGCCCGACCGCCGCAGCGCCGAGATGCGCGCCCGGCTCACCGACGGCCACCCCGACGACAAGCTGATGATCTACATCGGCCGGATGTCGAAGGAGAAGGACCTCCGCGAGCTCGTCGAGCCGCTGCGGCGGCTCGCGTCGCGCGGCGTGCGGCTCGCGATGGTCGGCTCGGGCCCCGACCGCGACGAGCTCGAGCGCGAGTTCGCGGGCACGCCGACGGTGTTCACCGGCTACATGTCGGGCGACGACCTCGCCGCGGCGTTCGCCTCGGCCGATGTGTTCGCGTTCCCCTCGACGACCGAGACGCTCGGCTTCGTCGCGCTCGAGTCGATGGCCTCGGGCGTGCCGGTCGTCGGCGCGCGGACCGGCGGCATCCCGTTCGCGGTGACCGAGGGCGAGTCGGGGCTGCTGTTCGAGCCGGGCGACGCCGACGGGTTCACCGCCGCGCTCGAGCGGCTGCTGTTCGACGACGAGCTGCGGGTGCGGATGGGCGCGGTCGGCCGCGCCGAGGCCGAGCAGCACTCGTGGCGCGCGGCGACCGAGCGGCTCGTCGAGTTCTACGAGGAGGCGATCGACCGCCACTGGGCCCGCGCCCACACGCTGTCGAGCTACTCGCTGCCGATGCGCCTGTTCGGTCGGCCGATGCCGCGCCCCACCGACCTCGCCCCGCGCCTCGTTGATGGGGTGCCGGGGAACTGAGCGGCAGCCGCTGCGGCTCACCGCCATTGCAGCGGCCCGAGCGGGGAGCGGCACGCACCGTCCGTCATGCCGCCGGGGTGACTGCGGCGGCTGCCGTGACCTCCAAGAGCGATGACCGCCGATGGGCCGTTGCGTTCGCATCTCGGGTCGGCCTGCGCCTGCGGGACCCGAAAACGGGCGCCGGAGCCCATCGCTCTTGACGGGCACGCCGGCTCCAACGGCACTCCCACCAAGCCGATCGACACGCCCCGGAAAGCGAGGAGCGCCCGACCGCGCGGTCGAGCGCCCCCAGCGCAGCGGCGGAACTAGCCCCGCACCTCGCCGAGCACCTCGAGGCGGGTGGTCGCGGGCAGCGAGCGGATCGAGTCGACGACGGCCTGGGGCACGCCCTGCGAGCAATCGGTGACGACGTAGCCGTAGCCGTCGCGGGTGGCGAGCTGCTGGCGGTCGATGTTCACGCCGTACTCGCCGAGCACCGAGTTCACGTGGGCGAGCACGCCGGGCTCGTTGCGGTGGAGGTGGAGGAGGCGGGCGCTGCCGGGCGCGAGCGCGTCGAGGGCGACCTCGGGGAGGTTCACCGACATGTAGGTCGAGCCGGTCTTCACGAGGTCGCGGAACTTGCCGGCGACGAAGCGGCCGATGTCCTCCTGCGCCTCGGCGGTCGAGCCGCCGACGTGCGGGGTGAGGATGACGTTGGGGATGCCCTGGAGCACCGACTCGAAGGGGTCGCCCGCCTTCTTGGGCTCCTCGGGGAACACGTCGATGCCGGCGCCGGCGATGTGGCCCGAGAGCAGGTTGTCGCGGAGCGCCTCGAGGTCGACGAGGTGGCCGCGCGAGAGGTTGAGGAAGAGCGAGCGGGGCCGCATCATCGCGAAGGTCTCGCGGTTGAAGAGGTACTTGTTCTCGGGGCGGCCGTCGACGTGCACCGAGATGGTCTCGACGGTCTCGAGCAGCTCCTCGAGGGTGTTGCAGCGCTGCGCGTTGCCCAGCGCGAGCTTGTCGACGATGTCGTAGAAGTACACGCGCATGCCGAGCGACTCGGCGAGCACCGACAGCTGCGAGCCGATGTTGCCGTAGCCGACGATGCCGAGCGTGCGGCCGCGCACCTCGTGCGAGCCCTTCGCGGTCTTGTCCCAGAGGCCCGAGTGCATCTTGCGGTTGTGGTCGCCGATGTGACGGGCGAGGTTGATGATCTCGCCGATCGCGAGTTCGACCACCGAGCGGGTGTTCGAGTACGGGGCGTTGAACACGACCGTCGACGTCTCGGCCGCGGCCTCGAGGTCGATCTGGTTGGTGCCGATGCTGAACGCGCCCACCGAGCGCAGATCGGGGCGCGCCTCGAGCACGCGACGGGTCACCTGCGTCTTCGAGCGGATGCCGAGGAGGTCGACGCCGGCGAGGGCCTCGATCAGCTCGTTCTCGTCGAGCGCGCCCTTGCGCGTCTCGACCTCGATGCCCTCGCCTTCGAGCACGCGGGCGGCGTCGGGATGGATGTTTTCGAGGAGCAGCGCTTTCACGGTTCATCAGTCTAGCCCCGGGCCCGATGGCCGGCCGGGCGGTGGTCGTGGGAATGCTGGATGCATGACAGAATTGGACTACGTCGCGCGCTCGGGCCGAATTCGCGTTGCGCGCCTACGCTCGAACGCGCAGGACCCTTACCGAGCGGTCGTTCCGGAAAGACGGGAGGCAGCGTGTCCCTGTGGCGCACGAGCACGAGCTCGCCGCATGCGGCGCAGTACCGGCGCCGCCTGCGGGTGACGGACGCCTTGATCGTGGCGCTCAGCGTCTTCGGCGTGCAGTGGTTCTGGCTCGGCGGCCGCGCGGCCGAGCTCGTCCTCGCCCCGAACCCGAACGAGGACGCTCCGCTCACGATGCCCTACTGGGCGGTGAGCCTGGCGCTGGTGCTCGTGTGGCTGCTCGCGCTGCAGCTGTCGGGCTCGACCGACGAGCACTTCACCGGCGCGGGACCGCGCGAGTACGCGCGGGTCGCGCGCGCCTCGGCGGTGACCCTCGCGACCGCCGTGTTCGCCGCCTACCTGCTGCGCACCGAGATCGCCCGCGGCTATCTGCTCATCGCGGTGCCCGTCGGGACGCTCGGCCTGCTCGTCGGCCGGTGGCTGTGGCGGCAGTGGCTCGTGCGCGAGCGCCGGCACGGCCGGGCGCTCACGCGGGTCGTGCTGCTCGGCACGCTCTCGTCGACCCTCGAGATCGCGGGCGACCTGGGCCGCGCGCACACGCACGGCTTCGACGTGGTCGGCATCATCCTCGCCCACACGACGGACGACCCGCAGCCCGACCGCGTCGAGCTGCTCGGCCGCGAGGTGCCGGTGTTCGCCGATCGGATGCGCGTGGTCGATCGGATGCGCGCGCTCGACGCCTCGATGGTGATCGTCTCGGGCCAGCAGGTGCACGACCCCGACTGGCTGCGGAAGATCGGGTGGAACCTCGATCCCGATGCGCACCGGCTCGTGCTCGCACCCGGGATGCTCGACATCAGCCAGCAGCGCCTTGCGCTGCGGCTGGTGGCCGGCCTGCCGCTGCTGCACATCGAGACCCCGTCGATCTCGCGGAGCGGGCGCATCCTCAAGCGCGCCGGCGATGCGCTCACCGCGGGGGCAGGGCTCGTGCTGCTCTCCCCGCTCCTCCTCGTCATCGGCCTGCTCGTGCGCGCCACCGACGGCGGCCCGGCCCTCTACCGGCAGCAGCGCGTGGGGCGCGACGGCCGCGACTTCACGATGCTGAAGTTCCGCAGCATGTTCGTCGACGCCGACGAGCGGCTCGCGGCGCTGCGGGCCGCGCGGGCCGCCCACGCCGACGCGGGCAACGAGGTGCTGTTCAAGATGCGCGACGACCCGCGGGTCACCCCGATCGGCAAGCATCTGCGCCGCTACAGCCTCGACGAGCTGCCGCAGCTGGTGAACGTGCTGCGCGGCGAGATGTCGCTGGTCGGCCCCCGCCCGCCGCTGCGGCGCGAGGTCGCCGAGTACGCCGAGCTGCTGCACCGCAAGTTCTTCGTGAAACCCGGTATCACCGGCCTGTGGCAGGTGAGCGGCCGCTCCGACCTCTCGTGGGAGGAGAGCATGCGCATCGACCTCTACTACGTCGAGAACTGGTCGCTGCTGCTCGACGCGTCGATCCTGCTGCGCACGGTGCGCGCCGTGCTCACCGGCCGGGGCGCCTACTAGGGCGGCGGAGCCGAGATCGGCGACGACTATCCTGAGGGCATCGACATGGAGGGGCCCATGACTGCCGAAGCGGCCGGTGCCGCATCAACTCGACCCGCCCGTCGGCGCCGCCCCGCGCGGATCTGGCTCGCCGCGAACCACGGCGCCATCGGCGGCGGCGAGGTGATGCTGCTGCAGACGGCTCGGGCGCTGCGCGAGCTCGGCCACGACGTCGCGATCGTCGCCCCGAGCGAACCCGGCGACCTCGTCGACGCGGCCCGGGCCGACGGCTTCGCGACGACCGCGCTGCCGGCGCGCGATCGAGCCGGATGGATGCGCGCGCTGCGCCGGTGGGACGCCACCGCCCGACGCGGGGTGCTCTGGTGCCACGGCCTCGTGCCGGCCGCGGCGACGGCCGGCCATCTCGACCGCATCGTCCACCTCCACCAGGAGCCGCGCGGCCGCGCCCAGCGGGCGCTCGCCGCCGCCGCGAAGGTCGGCGCCCGCGCCGTGCTCGTGCCCTCCGAGTGGATGGCGA
>JAAYAS010000068.1 GCA_012719255.1 Microbacteriaceae bacterium
ATCGGCGCCGCGCCGTCGGCGAACTCGAGATCGTCGAGCAGCCGGCCGACGATGCGCGGCGGATCGACGATCTGCAGCATCGACTTCGTGGGCGACCCCGCTCGGTCGAGGACGGTCAGGGAGGGCGGACGCGACTCGACGAGCAGGTGCAGCCGCCCGAGCATCTGATCGTCGATCAGGGTGATCGCGGTGATGCCGATGCCGGTCGTCGCCAGCGCGTAGTCGGGCTTCGCCCAGTGCTCCTTGATGCGCCAGTGGGAGATCCGCCGCCCCTCGATCCAGTCGAAGCCGATCGCGCGGAGCACGGCGTTCCTCGCACCGGTGGCGCGCAGGAGCCGGTCGGGGTGCTCGAGCACCCGGCAGCCGATGAAGCCCTTCTCCGCCACCCACTCGTCGACCGCGCCGATCGCGCTCGCGACGTCGGCGGGGGTGGCCCGCGCCTTCACCATCAGGCGGTAGCCGACCTGCTCGGGCTCGCGCGAGCGGTTGGCCTCGTGGATTCTTCGACTGTCGACAGCGGTGCTCATGCTGCGAGCGTGCCACGAGCCTCCGACATCGACGGAATCCGCGGCCGTTCCGCGGCATCGGGGCCGTCATCGACGGCGTCCGGCTCGGTCGCGTCCGCGACGGTCGCACGGCCGCACGATCGCCCAGAGCGCGGCCCACTGCTCGGCGTCGAGATCGCGCGGGAGGGCGTTCGGGCCGATGCGCGACTCGCGCAACCAGCGGTCGACGCCCGCGCGCGCCTCCGGCGCGGCGCGGCGGAGCACCGCGGCCAGCCCCCGGCCGGGGCCGGTGTAGACGCGATGCGCGAACGCCTGGTAGGCGGCGCGCTCCGACGCGGGCACGAGCGGGGCGTCGCGACGCCGGATCCGGAGCACGCCGCCGTCGACCCCCGGCATCGGCCGGAACGCGCGGGCCGGCACGCGGCCGTGCAACGAGAACTCGAACCAGGGCGACCACTGCGCCGTCATCAGCGTGGCGCCGCCGACGCCGGCCCGGCGCCGGGCGACCTCCCACTGGAGCAGCAGCACCGCGGTGCCCCAGTTCGGATCGTGGAGGAGCTTGCGCAGGATGGCGGTCGTGAGATGGAACGGCAGGTTGCCGATGACCGTGCCCGTGCCGAACGGGATGCGGGTGCGCAGGAAGTCGTCGTGCACGAGGCCGAGCCGTCGGCCGAAGCGGCGGCGCAACCGCGCGACGAGCCGCTCGTCGATCTCGACCGCGGTGAGCGGACGGCCGAGCCGGAGCAGTTCGCCGGTGAGCGCGCCGTCGCCCGGGCCGATCTCGAGGATCGGCCCTTCGGCGTCGGCGGCGAGGGCGACGACGTCGCGGAGGGTGCGCGCGTCGACGAGGAAGTTCTGGCCGTGCTCATGACGGCCGTGGGAGTGGGTGGGCATGGGGTCCTTCGCTCGGAATGGTGCCGAGGGGACGACGAAGGCCCGCTCGGCGAGGTCGCTCGAGCGGCGGAGTCAGCGCTGGGTCCGGTCCGCCGCTAGGCGCGGCGGTCGCGGACCAATGCCATCGATGGGATGCCCATGACGCCGATGCTTCCAGCGCCATCGAGGTGCGACGATGGCGTCGAGACGCGCGGGGGCGCCCCATCCCGCGCCTCGTAGAATCGACCGTCATGAAGGTGCTGGCGGCGATGAGCGGCGGCGTCGACTCGTCGGTCGCCGCCGCCCGCGCCGTCGACGCCGGACACGACGTCGTCGGCGTGCACCTCGCGCTCTCGCGGGCCGGCGGCACGCTCCGCACCGGCTCGCGCGGCTGCTGCACGATCGAGGACGCGATCGACGCCCGCCGCGTCGCCGACGCCCTCGACATCCCATTCTACGTGTGGGACTTCTCCGAGCGCTTCCGCGACGACGTCGTCGACGACTTCATCGCCGAGTACGCGCAGGGGCGCACCCCGAACCCGTGCCTGCGCTGCAACGAGAAGATCAAGTTCGCGGCCCTCCTCGACAAGGCCCTCGACCTCGGCTTCGACGCCGTCGTCACCGGCCACTACGCGCGCCTCGACGAGCTGCCCGACGGCGCCGTCGAGCTGCACCGCGCCGCCGAGGCGGCGAAGGACCAGTCGTACGTGCTCGGCGTGCTCACCGCCGACCAGCTCGCGCACTGCCGCTTCCCGCTCGGCGACGACGCCGACAAGGCCGAGGTGCGCGCCGAGGCCGCCCGCCGCGGCTTCGTCACCGCCGACAAGCCCGACAGCTACGACATCTGCTTCATCCCCGACGGCGACACCCGCACCTGGCTCGGCGAGCGCATCCCGATGCGCCCCGGCCCCATCGTCGACCGCGACGGCGAGGTGCTCGGCGAGCACGTCGGCACGCCCGCCTACACGATCGGCCAGCGCAAGGGCCTGAACCTCGGCCGCCCCGCGCCCGACGGCGAACCGCGCTTCGTGCTCGAGATCGACGCCGAGGGCAACCGGCTGGTCGTCGGCCCGAAGCCGGCGCTCGCGGTGCGCGAGCTGTCGGGCCAGCGGTGGAGCTGGGCCGGCCCCGAGCCCGTCGCCGACGCGTTCGACTGCCTCGTGCAGGTGCGGGCCCACGGCGAGCCCGTGCCCGGCCGCTTCGTGCGCCGCCCCGCCGGCATCGCCACGCGCCCGGATGCGACCGTGCCCGGCCGCGAGGTCGCGGTCGCGCTCGCCGCGCCGCTGCTCGGCGTCGCCCCCGGCCAGACCGCGGTCGTCTACGACGGCACCCGCGTCGTCGGCGCGTTCACCATCGACCGCACCGAGTCGGCGGCCCCGACCGACCCGGCCCCGCGCATCCCCACCACCCCCGCCACGAAGGAGCCCCGCGGTGCAGCACCGTCCTGACCAGACCGGACCGACGCTCAAGGACGGCGAGGCCCTCGACCGGCTCGTCGACCGCGCCGAGCGCTGGGCGAAGACCTACCGGCGCATCGACGACGACGAGTCGCAGTGGGAGGCCGACTACGAGGCGAAGTTCCGCCCCGAGGCCGAGCGGCTCGCCGCCGAGTGCACGCCGCGGGCGCGCGCCTTCGCCGCGGTCGACTGGATCATGGCGGTGCTCGTCTGGCTGCTCGTCGCGGGCATCGTGCTCGGCGGCTCGATCCTCCTGATCCGCCCGTCGGCGACGTGGTTCTGGATCTTCGTCGGCGTCGCGGCGCTCATCGCCGTCATCGGCATCGGCTACGTGCGCTACGACACGACCAGCCCGGCGCGCGCCGAGGCGAAGCTCGAGCAGAAGACCGAATGGCTGCTCGGGGCCGCGAAGCGACGCGCCTTCGCCGACCTGCGCGACCGCGCCTCCGAGCGGGGCGGTGAGCGGTGACCCGCGCGCACGACGAGGACGGGCGGCCCTCGGTCGCCGAGCCCGCTGCGACCGCCGAGCGCGATCCCGACGAGCGGGCCGGCGCCGATGCGGCGCGCGCCCGCGTCGACGAGCTCCGCATCCGCCTCGACGAGTGGGCGGAGGCCTACTACGAGCGCGACACGCAGCTCGTCGCCGACGCCGAGTACGACGCCGCGATGGCCGAGCTGCGCGATCTCGAGGAGCGGCACCCCGAGCTCGCCTCGCAGGACTCGCCGACCCAGCGCGTCGGCGGCGGCGTCGGCGAGATGTTCGCGCCGGTCGTGCACGGCGAGCGGATGCTCTCGCTCGACAACGTGTTCTCGAACGACGAGCTGCGCGAATGGCTCGCGAAGACCGAGGCGGCGATGGGTCGCGAGCTCGACTGGCTCTGCGAGCTCAAGGTCGACGGCCTCGCGCTGAGCCTCCGCTACGAGCACGGCCGGCTCGTGCGCGCCGCCACCCGCGGCGACGGCCGCATCGGCGAGGACGTCACCGCGAACGCGATCCGCGTGCACGGCGTGCCGACCCGGCTCGAGGGCGACGGGCATCCCGCGGCCCTCGAGGTGCGCGGCGAGGTGTACATCCCCGTCGCCGCCTTCGAGGAGCTCAACGCGCTGCAGGCGCGCCTGCGCGAGCGGCTCGTCGACGAGCGCGGGGCCCTCGACGAGGAGACCGCACGCTCCCGCGCCGAGCGGCGCTTCCCGGCGTTCGCGAACCCCCGCAACGCCGCCTCGGGCGGCCTGCGCCAGCAGCTCGACAAGAAGACCGGCCTCGAGCACGAGGCGGGGCTCGCGCGGCTCGAGTCGCTGCGGCTCGTCGTGCACGGCTTCGGCGACTGGGCCGAGCCGCCGGTCGACCGGCAGTCGGCGGCGTACGAGCTGCTCGAGTCGTGGGGCCTGCCGGCGAGCGCCCGTGCCGAGGTGCGCCGCGGCGCCGACGCGGTGCTCGACTACGTCGACGACCACCACGCCCGCCGCGCCGAGATCGAGCACGAGATCGACGGCGTCGTCGTCAAGGTCGACGCGCTCGCCGACCACGCCGAGCTCGGCATCACCTCGCGGGCCCCGCGCTGGGCGATCGCCGTGAAGTACCCGCCCGAGGAGGTGCGCACCGTGCTCGAGGACATCCGCATCGGCGTCGGACGCACCGGCCGGGCGACGCCCTACGCCGTGATGTCGCCGGTGCGCGTCGCCGGCTCGGTCGTGCGCCAGGCGACCCTCCACAACCAGGACGTCGTGCGCGCGAAGGGCGTGAAGATCGGCGACACCGTCGTGCTCCGCAAGGCCGGCGACGTCATCCCCGAGGTGCTCGGACCGGTCGTCGAGCTGCGCGACGGCACCGAGCGCGAGTTCGAGATGCCCGCCGAGTGCCCCGAGTGCGGCGCCGGGCTCCGCCCGATGAAGGAGGGCGACGTCGACCTGCGCTGCCCGAACGCCCGCTCGTGCCCGGCGCAGGTGCGCGGCCGCGTCGAGCACATCGGCTCGCGCGGCGCGCTCGACGTCGAGGCGCTCGGCGAGGTGACCGCCGCCGCGCTCACCCAGCCCGAGGTGCCGAGCGAGCCGCCGCTGGTCACCGAAGCGGGCCTGTTCGACCTCACCCTCGACGAGCTCGTGCCGATCGAGGTGATCGTCCGCGACGGCGAGACCGGCGAGGAGCGGGTCGGCGACGACGGCGAGCCGGTGCGGCGCGCGCCGTTCCAGAAGGTGCGCCTCGACTACCCGCCCGAGGCCGAGGGGATGGACGCCGCCGCTCGCCGCAAGGCCGGCATCCGCAAGGACTTCCGCGTCATCGAGCCCTCGGCGCAGGCGCGCACGCTCATCGCCGAGCTCGAGAGAGCGAGGACGAAGGAGCTGTGGCGGCTGCTCGTCTCGCTGAACATCCGCCACGTCGGCCCGGTCGCCGCCCGCGCCCTCGCCGACTGGTTCGGGTCGCTCGACGCGATCCGCGCGGCGACCGTCGAGGAGCTCTCGGCGGTCGAGGGCGTCGGGCCGATCATCGCCGAGTCGATCCGCGAGTGGCTCGAGGTCGACTGGCACCTCGAGATCATCGAGCGGTGGACCGCGGCGGGCGTGCGCTTCTCGACGCCGGGGCACCCCGGGCCGGGCGCGGCGGTCGAGACCGAGGGGCCGCTCACCGGGCTCACCGTGGTCGCGACCGGCACCCTCGACGGCTTCACCCGCGAGGGCGCGAAGGAGGCGATCATCGCCGCGGGCGGCAAGGCCGGCTCGAGCGTCTCGAAGAAGACCGACTACGTCGCCGCCGGCCCGGGCGCCGGCTCGAAGCTCGCGAAGGCCGAGGAGCTCGGCATCCCGGTGCTCGACGCCGACGGCTTCCGGCTGCTGCTCGAGGGCGGGCCGGATGCGGTGGCCGGGCCGGGCGAGTCGGCGCCGGAGACCGACGCGGACTGAACGGCGACGCGGGCGCCCGCATCCGCCGTGCGCGACGCGAGCGCGGACGGCGGCGCCCGCATCCCGTGCCCGGGCGCCCGGGCGCCCGGCTCAGCGGTTCGGCGTCTCGAGCGGCGGCAGCTTCTTGCGCAGCTCAATCACCTCGAGCGCGTGGGCCTGCAGTCGGCGGTCCTCGTCGGTGCGCTGCTCGAGCTGCGGCACCGGCGCGGCGCGGCCGTCGTCGCCGACGTGCACGAACACGGTGTGGCAGCGGGTCGTGAGCTCGAACGCCATGTCGCGCGGGTTCGTGGCGCTCACCCGCACCGCCATGTGGATCGAGCGCGGCCCGGTGTGGAGGATGCGCGCGGTCACCTCGACGATGTCGCCGATGTGCACCGGGCGGTGGAAGTGGATGCCGCCGGTGTAGACGGCGACGGTCTCCTCGCCGTGCCAGCTCGTCGACAGCGTCTGCGCGGTCTCGGTGATCCAGCGCATCACGATGCCGCCGTGCGCGTTGCCGCCCCAGTTCACATCGGTCGGGTTCGCGAGGAAGCGGAACGTGAGCACCGGCGCGGTGCCCTCGTCGGTGTACTCCTGCGCGAGCGTGAGCCGGTGGATCTCCTTGCGCGCCTCGATGCGCTCGACCGCGCCGTTCGCGAGCCGCTCGTCCTCGGCGGTGCGGGGCCGCCACTGCGGCACCGGCACCGGCTTGCGGTGCTCGTCCATCGCGACGAACACCAGCACGCAGTGGGTGGCGAGCGTGAACTCGCCCGTGCGGGGGCTCGCCGACTCGACCGACACGAGCACCTGCATGCTCGAGCGGCCCGTGTGGATGATCTGCGCGGTCGCCTCGACGAGATCGCCGGGGCGGATCGGCTTCGAGAAGTGGACGTTGCCGACGTAGGCGGTGACGCAGTACTGGCCCGACCAGCCGGCGGCGCAGGCGTAGCCGGCCTTGTCGATCCATTCGAGCACGCGACCCGCCTGGATGCTCTTGCCGTCGCGGGTCTCGTCGGTGGGGGCGGCGAGGAATCGGAGCGTGATGCGATCGTGCACGTGGGTCTCCTTCGACGGGGCACGGGCGGGTTCCGCTCCCGATTCTGGCACGGCGGGCCGCTACCGTCCTCCGGTACGCTGGCGACCACATCGGCGCGGCGCGGGGTTCGGTCCCGCGCTCGCGCCGCGCCGCCCACCGAACCGAGGAGACCGCCGTGGCTTCCGCCCCGCTCGCCGAACTCGCCGGCAATTCGCTCTTCACGCACGTGCAGGCCGATGCCGACCTCGCCGATCGCACCGGAGGTGCGTCGTGGTCGGTCGACCTCGCCGTGCCGAAGATCACGTACCGCACCGCCGAGGGCGACCTCGACCTGCCGGTGCAGCTCATCGGCTCGATCTCGCGCGCGAGCGGCACCTGGATGTGGGGCTGGCACAACGTCAACCACTTCCCGGCCTCGGCCCTCGAGCTCGCGAACGAGGTGCGCCGCGTCGGCGAGGAGCGCGGCATCGCCGAGCTCATCACCCCGGTCGTCGACCTCAGCGGCACGCCCTCGCTGCTGCTGCAGCTCGCCGCCGAGACGATCGGCCGCGCGAACCACTGGACCCAGCTCGACGCCGGCAACGGGCTCACCGTCGTGCTCGCGGTCGACGCGGGCGAGCTGCCCGCGCCCGACAGCGACCGCCTCATCTCGACGGTGATGCGCGGCATCGACCTGCACGTCGTCGACGACCACCGCGCCGCGCTCGTCGCCTACGCCGACCGCATCGGCCTGCACCGCGAGCCGCTCGCCGGCAGCGCGAACGGCCTGCGCGTGCTCGGCGCGAACGGCGGCATCGAGGCCGAGTTCGACGACGCCGGCTCGATGATCTCGGTGCACGCCACCGAGTCGCGCGCGGATGCGGTCGCCCCGGCGGCCGGCGGTGCGGTCGCCGGCAGCGGCGTCGACTCGGGCGCGGATGCGCCGGGGATGGATGCGTCGGGGACGGCCGAGACCCCGGATGCGCCGGTCGAGCCGAGCGCCCCGGCGGGCACCGTCGATGCGCCGTTCGTCGCGCCCGTCGACCCGGCGCCCGAGTCCGACTCCGCGCCCGAGCCCGCTTCGGCGCTCGGGTCCGGTGCTCCCGTGCCCGAGCCCGTCGCCCAGGCCGGCACGGTCGACGCGCCGTTCGCGGCGCCCGTCGAGCCCGCGCACGAGGTCGGCGATCACGGTACCGAGTCGCCGGTCGCCGAGTCGTCGGTTGCCGAGCCGCCGGTCGCCGAGTCGCCGGTCGCCGAGCGGACCGGTACCGAGTGGACCGGCGTCCATGAGCCCCGGGCCGAGGAGCCGGTCGGCGATGCGACCGGTGCCGGCGCTCCCGGTGCCGATGATCTGCCGCACGACGCCGACGCGGCCACCGCCGAGGCGGTCGTCGCCGAGGCCGAGCTCGATGACGATGCCGACGCCTTCGGCACGCCGACCGACGTCTACGACCCCACCGCGGGCGACGCCCCCGAGGCACCGGCCGGGGCGTCCGGCGACGAGGGCGGCCTCGCCGCGGACCAGGAGCCCGCACGGGAGCACGGCGCGGCCGAGCCGTTCGGCGCGGCGCCGACACCGGTGCCGGGCGAGCGGGAGACTGCCGAGCCGGAGACCGCCGAGCCGGCGGCGCCGGCGGGCACCGTCGACGCGCCGTTCGTCGCGCCCGCCCAGCCCGAGACCGGCGAGTCCGCGGCCGCCGAGCCCGAGGCCCAGACCCAGCCCGAGGCCCAGGCCCAGCCCGAGGCCCAGGCCCAGGCCGAGGCCCAGCCCGAGGCGCAGAGCGAGCCCGAGGCGCAGGCCGAGCCCGCCGCATCCGAGCCGACGCAGCGGGCCACCGCTGCGTCGGAGGACGGCACCGAGGACGGCTGGTCGGGCAGCAGCGCGCAGGCCTGGTCGGAGCAGCCGGTCGCCTCGCCGTGGGATCCGCCGGCCCCCGCCGCCGACCCGTACGGCCGACCGCGACCGCAGTTCGCCGGCCAGCAGCGGCACGACGAGCCCGCCGGCCCGATCGGCTACGAGCAGCCGCGCAACTACGGCCAGCATCCGGCCGAGCCGCCGCAGCCCTCGCAGCAGCTCCCCGCCCCGCAGCCGCCGCAGCAGCCGTGGCAGCAGCCCGGGCAGCCGCAGTGGGGCGGGCAGGGCACCCCGTACGGCGCGCCCGCTCCGGGCCAGCAGCCGCAGCAGCCGCAGCCCGGCGCCCCGTTCGGAGCGCCGCAGATGCCGGGGCAGCGATCGCCGCAGTACCCGTGGCAGCAGCCCGGCTACGGTCAGCAGCTCGGCGCGCCCGGGCAGCAGGGCGCTCCCGGTCAGCCGAGCCCCTACCCGGCCGGCCCCGGCCAGCCCGGCGGCGGCAGCCCCTCCTACCCGCAGCCGACCTACGGCCAGGGCGCGCAGCAGCCGTGGGCGCAGCCGGGGGCAGCGCCGCAGTTCGGTCAGCAGCAGCCGGGGCAACCGCAGTTCGGCCAGCCCCAGCCGGGCCAGCAGCAGTTCGGCCAGCCGCCCCAGTTCGGTCAGGCGCAGTTCGGCCAGCAGCCGGAGGCGGCGCAGTTCGGGCAGGACCGGCCCGGTCCGCAGGCGTTCGGACCGCCGGTGCCCGGTCACCAGCAGGGCGCGCCCAACTCCGGTCAGCCGCAACCGGGACAGGACCAGCAGTGGCAGTCCGGATACGGCCAGCAGCAGGGCGGGCAGGGGTTCGGCCAGTCGGCGCCCGGGCAGTCGCCGAGCGGTCAGGGCACCCAGAGCCCGCAGGGCGGATTCGGGCAGCAGCCCGGGACGGGGCAGTCCGGCCAGCAGCACTGGGCCGGGCAGTCCGGGCAGCAGCAGGGCCCGTCGCCGTTCGGACAGCCGCCCGCCGCGCCGCAGCACGGCCAGTCGGGACCCTACGGCGCCCCGCAGGTCCCGTACGGCGCGCCCGGTCAGCAGGGGGCGGGCCAGCAAGGCGCGGCGCAGCAGGGCCCGGCCCAGCAGGGCCCCGGCCTGCCGCCTCTGCCGCCGATGCCCGGCGCGCCGGCCGGCGGCCACGACCCGCAGCGCGGGGGCGGCGCCGCTCCCGACCAGGCGGCCCCCGGCCAGCACGACGGCGCCGATCCGTGGCAGCAGGGCCGCCCCGAGCAGCAGCGGCCGCCGCAGCAGGGCGGCTGGCCGCAGCCCTGGCCGCCGCAGCAGCAGTAGCCGACCGCGCCGCG
>JAAYAS010000069.1 GCA_012719255.1 Microbacteriaceae bacterium
GCCGCAGGTGCCGGGTGAGGTGGAGGTCGTACGCCGAGCCGAGCTTCGCGCCGATGCGGACGCCGGGGCGGTCGACGTCGTCGACGCCCCCGATGGCCGAGTCGCCGGGCACGGCGTACATGCCCTCGATGAGCACGTAGGGCTCGGTGAACGCGAGCTGCTCGGCGCGGCCGGGGTCGACGGCGACGAAGCCGACGTCGACCGCACCGGTCGCGATCGCGTCGACCGACTTGCGGGCGGCGTCGACGCAGACGAGCTCGACCGGCACCTCGAGCTCGGCGCCGAGCGCGCGGGCGAGGTCGACGGTGATGCCCGAGGGCGCATCCGCGGTGCCCTGCGCGAGCACCGGGTTGCCGAGGTTGATGACGGCGCGCAGCGCGCCGGTGGGCGCGAGCTCGTGGCGGATCGACTCGTTCATGCCCGCCAGCCTAGGGGGCGCCGCCGACGCCGGGCCGGGGCGGGTCGCATCCGGGCCGCGCGGCTCCCCGGCCGCCGAGCTCGCGCACGAGGAATCGACTCGCGAGCGCGGCGACGATGCGGTGCGCGCGCCGATGGCCGATGCGACCGCTCCAGCCCACCCAGCGGGCCCATGGGAACCACCGCGGCGCATCCGTGAAGTCGATGTGGTGCATGCCGCGGACGCGCACGATCCGGCCGGTGCCCGGCGCCTGCGCGGCGAGCGCCGAGACCATCGAGCCGTGGGTCTCGGCGATCACCTCCTCGGGCCAGCCGCCGGCCCGGCGACGCTCGCGGCGCATGTCGTCGGCGGGCCGGGTGAGCCAGAGCGCGGCGGCCGGGATGCCCTCCGCCGCGACCCCGGGCGGCATCGTCGCATCGAGCATCAGGCACGCGGCGAAGCGCGAGTCGGCCCGCGCGGCGACGGCCGGGATCGTGCCTCCGAGCGAGACGCCCATCACCCCGCTCCGGCGGGTGTCGACGACCGGGGCGAGCAGGGGATCGTCGCCGAGGGCGTCGAGGGCGGCGCTCGCATCGGCGACGAGGTGCGCGTGCACCTCCTCGCGCGACCGGCCCTCGTAGAGGCTCCCGCGCGCGAGCATGGTCGCCGCGGTGCCGTCGGCGAGCCGCGCCCGCGCCGAGACGTACGGCTGGTCGATCGCGACGACGACGAGTCCCCACGAGACGAGCTCCTCGATGAGCGCGGTGCTCGCGGTCGGGAAGCCGCCGAATCCCGAGAGGGCGACGACCGCCGGGAACGTCCGCCCGGCGAGCGGCGGCGCCTCGAGGATCGCGCGGGCGCGCGTCGCCGTGAGCTTGCGGAAGAGGACCGCGGGCGGTGCCGTGCGGCCGTCGGTGACGACCCGCAGCGCCTGCAGGAGCGCCGCGAGCACGAGCGGCGCGTCGGGGAGGTAGCGGGCGCGCTCGCCGGAAGTCGTGGCGGTGGGGTACCAGATCTGCGCGGGCAGCTCTCGGATGCGCCCCTCGCCGGGCGCGAGCAGTTCGGCGCGCTCGGGGTCGCGCCAGTGCCGGAGGGCGGTGCCGACGCGGTGCGGACCGCCCGGTACCGGGAAGCGCACCGGGCGGAGGAGCGCCGCGGCGGCGATCGCGAGCGCGCCGACGGCGGCCAATGCGGCAGTGCGCTTCGCCGTCCGCAGTGCTGCCGCCGGCACGGTCAGCGCCGGTCCGGGTGCGGGATCGGGTCGTCCGGCAGCCGGAGCAGCGCTGCGACGCGCTCGGCCTCGATCGGCCGGTAGCGGCGGTCGACGCGGTCGCCGCCGCCGTAGAGGCGCACGATGAGGGCGCGCGAGGCGCGGTCGATGGGGGCGTCGTCGTCGACGAGGATGCGGTTGGCGATGCCGATGGCGCGATCCGTCGACAGCGCGGCGATCGCCGAGTCGAGCAGACGGCGCCGCTCGGCGTCGACCCCCGCCGCGCCGCGCGCGCGGAGCTGCTCGACGGCGAGCCCGACGCCGATCATCGTCATGAGGAACCGCGACCGCGAGTGCGCGTCGCGGAGGATCTCGGCCGCATCGGCGGCCATGATCTCGAGCGAGGCGGCGAGCACGCCCGGGTCGATCTCGGCGGCCGCGCCGATCTCCGCGGGCGCGCGCTCCCCCGTGCGCCGCCGGCCGAGCCGCTCGAGCCACGACCGGAATCGGGGCGAGTCGTCGAGCACCGCAGCGCCCCCGACGACGCCCGCCACGAGCATCCCCGCGAGCACCGCGGCCGCGCGCATCGACCCGCCCCCGCGCGCGGGGCGGTCGCTGCTGCCGGTACCGTCCATGCGCGACAGCCTAGGCAACGTCGCTGACCGCGCCTGTGCCGTCACCGCCTTCGACGACGCGCGTCACCTCGCCGTCGCAGACCTCTGGTAGATACGGGACATGCTGCTCGTCATCCGCCTCGTGCTCGCACTGCTCGCCGGCGGCCTGCTCGCCGCCGCCCTGCTCAATGCCTTCGAGGGCGATTGGGAGTCGGTGGTGCTCGACGCAGTCGGCGCCGTCGCCCTGATCGTCACCGTCGCCCTGCTCGGCATGGGCGACGAAGCGCGTCACAGAGCAGCGCACCGACGCGAGCTTCGCTCGCAGGACCGCAGGGCACGAGCCGAGATCCTCGCGCTGAAGCGCATCGGCACGGGTTCCGACGAGCCACGCTTCGACTACCGCATCGAGCTCCTCGTGCATCCGCCAGACCTGCCGCCGTACCGAACCCATATCGAACGCGACGTCGACCCGCTCACCGAGGCCGACGTCTACAAGAAGGGCAGGATGGTGCTCGTTCGGCTCATCGACGCCGAAAGCGGCGAGGTCGAGGTGCTCCACCCGTTGCGCGACGCGACGCCGCCGGTCTCCGCCGAGAAAACAGTCGAGTGGGCGGCGATCCGTTCGCAGTACCTCGACGCCGACGCGGCCGCCGGCGCGCCGGCCCCCGCCTCCCACTCGGACGGCTGGCGCGGCCTGCGCCTCCCCGAGGTGAGGCGCATCCCGCGCTGGCACCGCCCGCTCCTCAGCCTCACCGTCGCCGGCGGCTTCGCCGCGGCCCTGCTCGTCGTGTTCGACGGGGCGCTGTCGAGCACCGTCGAGCGGCTACGGCTCGGCGAGCTCGACCCGTCGGTGCATTCCTCGTCGGTGCGCGCCCGCGACGCCGCCGAGGATGCGGTGCAGCGCGCCGGGAGCGACGAGATCCACTCCCTCTACCTCCGCGACACCGGCTATCAGGCCGAGATCCAGGCGCCCGATTCGCTGAAGGTCGGCACCTGGCGGGTCGCCGCCGATGGGACGCTCCTGCCGGGCGCGTTCCGCGAGTGGTCCGACGCCACCTTCGCGGCGCCGAACTCGATGCTCCGCGCCGAGGCCTTCGACATCGACGACGTGCCCTGGGCGGCGATCCCCGAGGTGCGGGCCGAGGGCACCCGCATCTGCGAATCGCGCTACGAGGCCGACCTCGAGGCGGTCAACGCGATCCGCATCCGCAGCGTCGGCGGCACGATCCGCTTCGAGTTCATGGCCCGGCTCGACACGGGCGAGTCGTGCACGCTGGAGTTCGACGCCGACGCCCGAGAGATCGAGCGATGAGTCGCCGCCGGGCCGACGCGCACGACCCGGGTTCGCACGGCGCCGAGGCGCCCGCGACCGCCCGGCGGCGCCGCCGCAACGGCATCGTGATGCTCGTCATCGGCGGGGTGCTGCTGCTCGCCGCGTCCGCGCTCGCGTTCGCCGCCGGCTACGAGGTGCGGCGACTCCTCGGCGAGGACGCACCCGGATGGGCGCGGGGGTTCGTGAGCCTCGCACAGTGGGTCACCGGCATCGCCGGGGTCTTCGCCTGGGTGGCCGGCATGGAGGCCCTGCGCGCGACGAGGCCCGACGCCGAACGGCGCGCCCGGCGACGGTCGCGCCTCGGCGTGCGGGGCCTCGTCGGGCTGCTCATGCTCTGGCCCGCCGCGTACGGCGTCGGCGTGCTGCTGAGGCCCGCCGTCTCCGATCTGGCGGCCGACGACCGCGTCCGGGCCTGGTTCTTCGTCATCCTGGGTGTCGGCGGCGCGATCGCGTTCGAGTTGCAGACCGCGAAGGGGGTGCGCACCGCTCGACACTACGAGGAGGTGCGCGCCCGCGGCACCGACACGATCGGCGTCGTCGTCGCCTCTCGCGTCATCGAGGACGACGGCGGCGGCGACATCGCCTCGCCGCTCGTCGTCGAGTTCGTGGACGCGGCGGGCGCGACCCGGCGGATCACGCGCCGCGTCGCGGGCAACGTCCCGGTCGGCGCCCGAATGCGGCTGCGCTACGTGCACGACGACCCGCGGCTGCCGCCGGTGCTCGGCGGGATCGCGGCGCCGTAGCGCTCGGCGCCGTGCCGGCCGACCGCCGCGCCGTCGCGTCGGGGTCGCCGCGGCCCGACGCCCCGCGCGTTGATGGGCTCGAGGCGGCGCAGGGGGTCAGTGGAGCCGCAGCAGCTCGGCGATCGGCACCGGCCGCCGAGACACGGCGCCGGGATCGCGGCCCTCGGCCGTGAAGGGGAACGGGAACAGCGACAGCCCCTGCGCCGGGGTGAGCGCCGCGACCTCCGCCTCCCAGCCGGGCCAGCGCAGGTCGTCGAACACCGACGACAGCGAGCCGTCGAGCACGGCGGTGACGAACGCGGTGTGCCCGCCGCCGAGCCCCTCTCATTCGAGGGTGTCGGGGGCGTAGTAGCAGACCTCGCCGGGCGCAACGCCGAGCCCGCCGCCGTCGATCGCGAAGCGGCCGCCGAGCACGTCGTGGCCGACGAGCATCGCGCCGGGGGCCGGGGCAGGCTCGCCGGGCTCGCCGATGCCGTTGACGGCGGCGAGGTCGGGCAGGTGCTCGCCGCCGCCGCCGTAGAGCCGGAACCACCCGTGCTCGGCGACGATGCCGCCGCAGTGCAGCGCCATCGCCCCGAGGAACGACCGCGCGGTCACCTGCAGCCGGCGGATCGTGTCGCGCCCGCGGTCGGGGTCGACCGGCAGGGCCGTGGCGGTGCTCGCGGCGAGCAGCCGCTCGAGGTGTGGCCAGGCCGGGTCGTCGACGTCGACGAGCTCGTCGACGGTGCGGATGCGCATGCGGGGCCCTCAGTCGCGCAGCACGTAGCGGAGCGTCTCCACCACCTGCTCGGTGGTGGTGCACCAGGCCTGCGCCTCGGCGTCGACCTCCTTGAGCGGATGCACGAGGTCGGCGTCGTGGAGCGTGAGGTACGGCGTGCCGAGCGCGGCGCAGTAGCCCGCGTCGAACGCGGCATTCCACTGCTTGTACTCGTGCCCGAAGCGCACGACCACGAGGTCGGCCTGCTGGATGAGCGTGCGGGTGCGGATCGCGTTCACCTTCGACGACTGGTGGTCGCGCCAGAACCCGCTCGGGGTCTCGCCGAGGTGATCGCCGGCGGCGTCGCTCGCGGGGTGGTCGGTCACCGGTGCGGTGAACTCGACGTCGAGGCCCGCGGCCTCAGCGCCGCGCGCGATCTCCTCGCGCCAGTCGGTGTGGATCTCGCCGGAGAGGTAGACGGTGAAGGTCAAGGCTGCTGACTCCCATGCATCGAGGTCGACGGGGACGCGGCGGATCCGCCGCACCGTGCGGCACCCTACCCGGCCCGCATCGGCATCGCCCGGACCGTGCCCGACGACCCGGTGGTCAGCCGTCGAACGCGGCCTTCAGGCAGCGCATCGCCGCGAGTGTCTTCGGCACGCCGAGGTAGGGCATGAGGTGCACGAAGCACTCCGCGACCTCCTCCTTCGTCATGGCGGCGACCTCGACCGCGGTGCGGATGTGGCCGGTGAGCTGCGGCTCGACCCCGCCCATCGCCGCGAGCGCCGCCATGTTCAGCATCTGCCGGTCGCGCAGCTCGAGGCCCTCGCGCTGGTAGGTGCCGCCGAACACCGCCTCGACCACCCAGTCGGATGCGCCGGGCGCGTACTCGTCGAGCTGCCGCTTCCAGGCGGCGGCACCCTCCGGCGACTGCGTCGCCTCGACGAACTCGTCGCCCTTGGCCCGGTTCAGCTCCACGATGCCCTCCTCGAATCGCCCGCTGCGGTCGCGATCGAGGCTAGCCCAGTCCGGGTTCGGCGAGTTCGAACGGCTCGACGGACTGCGGGAAAGGCGCCGGTCGCGCTCGACGTCGAAGCGGAACTCCACCGGGTTGCGTCAGCGTGAGCGGCGGGGTCGTGGGCTCGGCGGGCTGGGAGACTATGGAGCATGGGATCGATCACCTACGAAGCTGCCGCGACTCCCACTCGGGCGGAGCTCGTGGAGCTCTACGACGCCGTGGGATGGTCCGCATACACGCGGGATCCGGATCGATTAGTCGCCGCCGTCAACGCATCTCTCCGCCTCATCACGGTTCGCGACGACGGCGAATTGATCGGCCTTGCGCGCCTGGTCGGCGATGGTCACTCCATCGTGTACCTGCAGGACATCCTGATCCGGCCCACCCATCAGAGTCGTGGCATCGGACGAGAGGTCTTTCAGCGGCTTTTCGCGCCATTCGAGGATGTGCGGCAGAAGGTGCTCATCACGGATGATGAGCCCGCGCAGCGCGCCTTCTACGAGTCGATGGGGTTTCGCGAGGCCAGCAGCCTCGAGCATCCCATTCGGACTTACGTTCAACTCGGCTGAGCGGATCCCCGCCCGCGAGACTCGGACGTTGAAGCGGAACTCGACCGCGCTCCGACACGTGGAGACATCTACTGCCGCCGGCCGCGCAGGGCACCCTGCGCTGATGCGACACGGTCGTACGCAGCTGTCAGCTCAGCCAGTACGCCATCCTCAGAAAAGGTGCCGCCCCGCAAATGCACCTCTCGAAGCTCGCTCATGAAACGCGACCAGAGTTCGGGGCCTCCGTCTGCCAGCAGTTCCGCACGGACAGCCAACTCCGCGGCGGTGGGCAGCCAGCGAGCACCCCACGCACCGAGTTGCACCATCACCGGCACGAGCTGAATTGCCGGTTCGGTGAGGCGGTACTCAACCTTCTGGCGATGGGTCGGATCGCCATGTCGCGTGAGCAGGCGGGCGTCCGACATGCGCTTGAGCCTGCTCGCCAAGACGTTGGAGGCGATCCGCTCCTCTGAATGATGAAGCAGCTCGCGGAAACGCCGACGGTCACCGAACATGATGTCGCGCAGCACAACGAGACTCCAGCGGTCGCCCAGCAGTTCGACCGTCAGGTTGATCGGACACCCGGAGCGACCATGTTCAACTTGCAGCATCTTCACACCATCTGGTTGCAACACACGATCAGTCTACGTAGGCTGAGACTGCTCCTACTATGCAACCGGCTCGAGGAAAGCTATGGGCGAGTTGGTGTACTCCATGCAGGTGTCGCTTGACGGGTACGTCGTAGACGCTACGGGCGAGTTCGCCTCGTGGGCCAGGCCTGACGACCAGGTTCTTACCGCAATCAATGACGAGCACTCGAAGGTCTCGACCTATCTGCTCGGCCGACGGATGTATCGGATGATGGCCGTCTGGGAGACTAGCCCCGAGGTCATCAAGCAGTCTCCGCAGTCCACGGAGTTTGCACGGATCTGGCAAGGTGCGGACAAAGTAGTCTTCTCTCGCACTCTTGAAGCAGTCGACACATCACGAACACAACTGCGCGCACAGTTCGACCCGGAAGAGGTCGCGGAGATAAAGGAGAATGCGCAAGGAAACGTGACAATCGACGGGCCGACTGTGGCGGCACAAGCGATTCGACACGGTCTTGTCGACCGGATCGACATGCTTGTATGCCCCATTGCCCTCGGGGGCGGACTGCGATTCCTACCGGATCTCCGACTCAATCTCGATCTGCAGCATGAACGGCGATTCGACAACGGCATGGTGCAGTTGCGGTACGATGTGGTCTCTCCTCGCGAGATCAGCGCATAGCCAGCACACCTGGCACCACACGTCGCACCACAACTCCGCCGCAAGTCCGCCTGGAATGCCTCACATGCGGGCGCTCGGCCCCAAAGAAGTACGCATCGGCATTGATGTCAGCTCCGCGCTTCTCCCTCAGCCGCAAAGAGCTATAGGAGACCAGATCAGAGAAGAAATCATACATTGAACCTAAATTCGACCACGTCGCCGTCGACCATGACGTAGTCCTTGCCCTCAATGCGGACCTTGCCGGCGGCCTTGGCGGCGGCCATGGAGCCGGCCTCGTCGAGGTCGTCAAAGGAGACGATCTCGGCCTTGATGAAGCCGCGCTCGAAATCGGTGTGGATGACGCCGGCGGCCTGCGGGGCGGTGTCGCC
>JAAYAS010000070.1 GCA_012719255.1 Microbacteriaceae bacterium
ACGCTCGTGCGCGGCATCGGCCTCAGCGAGCTGGTGCGCGACACGACGGCGGCGTTCTACAGCGGCATCGACGACATCGAGGTGCTCGACCCGGCCGAGGCGCGGGTCGTCGCCGACACCAGCTCGAAGTTCACCGACGCCCGGCTCTGGCTCGAGGCGACGCTCCGCCGCCAGCCCGTGGCCAGCGCCGACGATCGGCTCACGGTCTCGACCCGCATGCGACGCGAAGTTCGTCACCGCCGACACGGTCTCCTCGGCGAAGTCTGTGGTCGTCATGACGATGCACGCGGCGAAGGGGCAGGAGTTCTCGCGCGTCGTGCTCCACGACCTCTCGGAGGGGCGCTTCCCGCTGCGACTGCGGGCCGGCGCCACCGACGCCGAGCGCGCCGAGAACGAGCAGCAGGAGGCGGCGCTGCTCTACGTCGCCGCGACGCGCGCGCGATGAGCTGGTGGTGACGTACTCGGGGGCGGTGACGGGGTTGCTGCCGGCGTAGCGTCGATGTCGGAGGGCTCGCTTAGCCTTCGAGTCGTCCGGCGCAGGGACCGGGTCGACAGATGAACGTGGACGGGTGAGGATGGTCAGAGCCCACGGCTTTCGCTCGATGAAGGCCGCGCAGCTGCTGCGCATCCTGAGGCGAAAGTTGGGCTGCCGGGAGATGAGGCGCTCGGGAAGCCACCGTCTGCGGGAGGCACCGGGGCGGAATCCGATCACCTTCGCCTACCATGACCGGGTCGAACTGAGTCCGGTCCAGGTTCGACAAGCATTGCTCCAGACCGGGCTCACGCTCGACGAAGCGACAAAGGTGGTCTCCCGTGGCTGACGGCGTCCGCCTCTTCATCGACAGCTTCGACGGCTACTCGATCGGCGTGAGCAGCCCCGACCTTCCCGGGCTCGTCGGCGGCTTCGCGACGCGCGCCGAGGTGGCCGACACCGATGCCGTGCTGGAAATGGCAGTGGCGGCCGGGATGTCGCCGCACGCGAGTCACCGCCTCTACTTCGGCGAGGTGTTCAATGCGGGCGACATGATCGTCACCGCGAGGTTCGAAGACGATGCTCGCCGCCAGGAACGCGTTGCTGCGCTCGACGACCTCATCGGTCAGCTCGAGGCCGCGCCGGAATTCGTGAACGGGCTGCTCACCGACGAGCTCGGTGATGTGACCATCATCGTGTGCCTTCCCGGCGACTCCCTGCGGAAGGCGACGCGGCCGTTCGTCGCCGAGCAGACCACGTTCCTGGCACTCGTGCTCGCCGACGGCGAGATCGTGCTCTCGCCGGCGCTCGTGGATCGATCGGCGACCCCCGGGGACGAGGAATACTTCCAGCGCCTGGGCCTCTCGGTCGACTCGACCGTGCTCGACCTCTACGAGGCCAGCGGCGGGAGTGAGCCCGGCGACGCGGAGGCGCACTCGTTGCGCGGACTCGTGGGCGCGGGGCGCTGAGGCCGGGTCGGCCTTCACTCGGCCAGTGAATCCCGAAACGGGTGCTCAGTCGGTGCCCGACGCCGCCTTCAGCACCCCCAGCACCTCATCATGCAGCACCCCGTTCGTCGCCACCGCCGAGCCGCCCCAGCAGCCCGGCTCGCCGTCGATCGAGGTGAACGTGCCGCCGGCCTCCTCGATGATCGGCACGAGCGCGGCCATGTCGTAGGCGGCGAGGCCGACCTCGCACGACACGTCGAACGCGCCCTCGGCGACGAGCATGTACGGCCAGAAGTCGCCGATCGTGCGCGAGCGGAACGCGCGCGCGTTGAGCTCGATGATCGGGTCGAGGCGGCCCTCGTCCATCCAGTACTTCATCGAGCCGTAGCTGATCTGCGCATCGGCGAGCGTCTCCACGCCCGACACCTGGATGCGGCGATCGGTCGCCGTGTCGGAGTCGCTGAGATCGTCGTCCATGTACGCGCCGTGGCCCGTCGCGCCCCACCAGCGGCGGTTCAGCGCCGGCGCCGACACCACCCCGACCTCGGGGCGGCCGTCGACGACGAGCGCGATGAGCGTCGCCCAGATCGGCACGCCCCGCATGAAGTTCGCGGTGCCGTCGATCGGGTCGATCACCCACTGCCGCGAGCCCGACCCCTGCACGCCGTACTCCTCGCCGAAGATCGCGTCCGACGGCCGCGCCTCGGCGAGCCGCTCGCGGATCGCCTGCTCGACGGCGCGGTCGCCGTCGGTGACGTGCGTGCGGTCCTCCTTGAGGTACACGCCGAGGTCGCGCGAGTTGAAGTAGCGCATCGACACCTCGTCGGCGATGTCGGCGAGCTGGCGGGCGAGACGGAGATCGGCGGTGATCGGGTGGAGGAGCTGCAGGGCCATGGGGCCAGTATCCCGGATGCGGCCGTCGTGCGGGCCGCGCCGCGCGCTACTGCTGCTGCCCGGCGAGCGCGGCCATCATGCCGTACACCTGCGGGGTGTCACCGAGGGTGAGACCGCCGTCGACGACGAGCTCGGTGCCGGTCATGTACGCGGCGTCGTCGCTCGCGGCGAACGCCACCACGCGCGCGACGTCCTCGGGCGAGCCGTTGCGGTTCAGCGCGGCGAGCGGCAGCGGCGAGTCGAGCGTCACGCCCGACGCCGCGGTCATCGGCGTCGCGATCGAACCGGGGTGGATCGACACGACCCGGATGTTCGCGAGCCCGAGGTCCATCGCCGCCGCCTTCGTCATGCCGCGCACCGCGAACTTCGACGCCGAGTAGGCGACCGTGTTCACCTGGCCGACGATGCCGGCGGCCGACGACATGTTCACGATCACGCCGCCGCCCTGCTGCTTCATGTGCGGCACGACCGCCTTCATGCCGAGGAACACGCCGGTGACGTTGACGGCGAGCATCTTCTCCATGTCGGCGAGCGAGGTCTCCTCGATCGGCTTCATGAACAGGATGCCCGCGTTGTTCACGAGCACGTCGACGCGGCCGAACCGCTCGATCGCGGTGTCGACCACCGTCTGCCACTCGGCCTCGTCGGCGACGTTCTGCCGCACGAACACGGCGTTCTCGCCGAGCTCGTCGGCGAGCGCGGCGCCGGCCTCCTCGTTGAGGTCGGTGATGACGACCTTCGCGCCCTCCTCGACGAACAGGCGCGCGTCGGCGGCGCCCATGCCGCTCGCGCCGCCGGTGATGATCGCGACCTTGTCCTGCAGACGTCCGGCCATGGTGGTGCTCCTTCGCGTGCGTGCCGAGCGACCCGTGCCGCCGGCGGATGCTCGCAAACTATCCGTGCAGACTGACCGGTCGTTCAGCGAACCGCGGTTCCGGCTCGCTACCCGCGCTCATCCCTCCGCCGACTCGGGCCCCGCCATCGACACGAGCAGGCGCCGCAGCGAGGCCACCCGCGCCGCGCCGAGCTCGTCGAGGCGGCCGTCGGCGATCGCGGCGTCGAGCTCGCAATCCGGCGCATCCGCGAGGTGCGTGCATCCCCGGGGGCACTCGGCGACCACCTCGGCGATGCCGGCGAAGGCCCGCAGCACCGAATCGGGGTCGACGTGGCCGAGGCCGAACGAGCGCACGCCGGGGGTGTCGATGATCCAGCCGTCACCCTCGCCGTCGGGTCCCTCCACGCGCAGCGCGAGCGACGACGACGAGGTGTGCCGGCCGCGCCCGGTGACGACGTTCACGTGCCCGGTCGCCCGCTCGGCGTGCGGCACGAGCGCGTTCACGAGCGTCGACTTGCCGACGCCCGAATGGCCCACCATCACCGACACCCGGTCGACGAGCGCGGCGCGCAGCGCCTCCGAGGGCTCCTCGCCGAGCGCCGACTCGAACACCGGCACCTGCAGCGGCGCGACGAGCTCGCGCAGCGCATCGGCCGGCTCGAGGTCGGTCTTCGTGATCACGAGCAGCGGCGCGATGCCGGCGTCGTAGGCGGCGACGAGGTAGCGGTCGATGAGCCGCGGGCGCGGCTCGGGCTGCGCCGACGCCACCACGATGCAGAGCTGGTCGGCGTTCGCGACGATCACCCGCTCCACCTCGTCGGAGTCGTCGGCCGAGCGGCGCAGCAGCGTCGTGCGCGGCTCGATGCGCACGATCCGCGCGAGCGAGCCCGCATCCCCGCTCACATCGCCGACGAGCGCGACGCGATCGCCGACGACGATCGACTTGCGGCCGAGCTCCCGCGCCCGGGCGGCGATCACCTCGCGCTCCCGCTTGCGGCGCCCCTCGTCGACGAGGCAGGTGTACCGCCCCCGGTCGACGGCGAGCACGAAGCCCTCGACGGCGTCCTCGTGCGCGGGCCGCTGCTTCGTGCGCGGCCGCGAGCCGCGCCGGCTCGCGCGCACCCGCACGTCGTCCTCCGACCACTTGCCGTACTCGTCGTACGCGTCGGCGCGCCGCCAGCCCATCCGCCGCTCCCCGCCTACAGCTCGAGCGCCACGAACGACGTCGTCGACTCGTCGGGCTCGCCCGCGAGCATCCGCTGCCACATCGGCACGAACTGCGGCAGCGTCTTCGACACGCAGCCGACGTCGTCGAGCTCGACGCCGTCGACGGCGAGGCCGACGAGCGCCCCCGAGGTCGCCATCCGGTGATCCTCGTAGCACTCCCACAGCGCGCCGTGCAGCTCGCCCGGGCGGATCACCAGTGCATCCTCGAGCTCGTCGACATCGGCGCCGACGCGGCCGAGCTCGGCGGCGAGCGCCGCCACCCGGTCGGTCTCGTGGCCGCGCAGGTGGCCGATCGACGTGAGCCGCGACTCCGACGAGAGCAGCGCGCACACCGCCGCGAGGTTCGGCACGAGCTCGCCGCCCGCATCCGCGAAGTCGACCTCGATGCCGGGCCGCGGCACCGTCGCGAGCCCCTCGGCCATGCGGCACACGAGCGTCGTGCCCTCGAGCGCCGCCTCGGCGCCGAGCATCGGCAGGAGCTCGCGCATGAGATCGCCGACCTGCGTGGTCTCGGCCGGCCAGTTCGGGATGCGCACCTCGCCGCCGGCGACGACCGCCGCGAGCAGGAACGGCGCCGCGTTCGACAGGTCGGGCTCGATGACGAGATCGCGCGCCGCGATCGGGCCGGGGGCGACGTGCCACTCGGTCTCGGACGACTGGGTCACCTCGACGCCGCGGGCGCGCAGCGCCTCGACGGTCATGCCGATGTGGGGGAGCGAGGGCACCGCATCGCCGACGTGCCGCAGCCGCAGGCCCTCCGCGAAGCGGGGCGCGGGCATGAGCAGCGCCGACACGAACTGGCTCGACTCCGACGAGTCGATCTCGAGCTCGCCGCCGGTCACCGCGCCGGTGCCGTACACCGAGAACGGCAGCTTCGCGCGGCCGTCGTCGCGCACCTCGACGCCGAGGCCCTTGAGGCCGTCGACGACGCCGTTCATCGGCCGCTTGCGGGCCGCCGCATCGCCGTCGAAGTTCACCGGGCCGAGCGCGAGCGCCGCGATCGGCGGCACGAAGCGCATCACGGTGCCGGCGAGGCCGCAGTCGATCGACACGCCGCCCTCGAGCTCGGCGGCGGGGGTGACGCGCAGATCGGGGCCGAACGCGCTGCCGGTCGGCACCTCCTCGATGCCGACGCCGAGCGCCTTCAGCGCGTCGATCATCAGCTGCGAGTCGCGGGCGTGCAGCGGCGCGCGCAGCGTCGAGGGGCCGTCGGCGAGCGCCGCGAGCACGAGCTCGCGGTTGGTGATCGACTTCGAGCCGGGGATCTCCACCTCGGCGTCGAGCGGCTCGGCGGCGCGCGGCGCCGGCCAGGGGCCGTCGCCGAGGGCGAGCGAATCGCTCCACTCCTCGCCGTAGAGGTCGAACGAGGGACCGGAATACTTGAAGATCTCCATCGGTTGCCAAGAGTACCGGCCGCGGATCGACCGGGGAGAGGGGATGCCCGTGGTGGCGCTCGTAGACTCGGGAGCGATGACTGACACCGATCGCACCGACGCCGAGCTCGTCGAGCTGTTCGAGGAGCAGGCGCTGCCGCTGCTCGACCAGCTGTACGGCCACGCGATGCGCATGACCCGCAACCCCGCCGACGCGCAGGACCTCGTGCAGGAGACGTTCGCGAAGGCGCTCGCCGCCTTCGGCTCGTTCACGCAGGGCACGAACCTGCGGGCCTGGCTCTACCGCATCCAGACGAACCTCTACATCAACGACTACCGCAAGGCGCAGCGGGCCCCGTACCCGAACGCGCTCGAGGAGCTCGAGGACTGGCAGCTGTCGGGCGCCGAGTCGTACACCGCCGATTCGGGCACCGCATCGCGCTCGGCCGAGGCCGAGGCGCTCGACCACCTGCCCTCCGACGCGGTGAAGGATGCGCTCGCCGGCATCCCCGACGACTTCCGGGTGGCCGTGCTGCTCGCCGACGTCGAGGGGTTCGCCTACAAGGAGATCGCCGAGATCATGGGCACCCCCGTCGGCACCGTGATGAGCCGGCTGCACCGGGGCCGCAAGCTGCTGCGCGAGAGCCTGCGCGAGTACGCGGCCGAGTACGGCATTGGCATCGAGCAGGAGGAGACGGAATGAGCGACTGCGGCTGCGAGAAGGCGCGCCTCGAGATGGAGGAGTACCTGCGCCACGAGCTGTGCACCGGCGACGCCGACGCGGTGCGCGCCCACCTCGAGCACTGCGGCGCCTGCCAGTCGGAGGCGCACGTGCAGGTCGTCATCACCGAGGTCGTGCGCCGCTCCTGCCGCGACGAGGTCGCCCCCGACGAGCTGCGGATGCGCGTGCTCGCGGCGCTGCGCGAGCGCCACTGAGCCCCGGCCCCCTGCACCCGTCGAAAGGCCCCTGCGCCCGTCGAAGGGCCCGCACGCCGAAGCGCCCCGGCCGACTCCCTGAGTCGACCGGGGCGCTTGCGGTTGCGATGGCTAGTCGCCGAGCGCGGCGGCGAGCAGCTCGTTCGCCTGCACCTGGTGCATCTTCATCGTGCCCACCGAGGGCGCGGATGCGGCCGGGCGCGACACGCAGCGGATCGGCCGGTCGAGCAGCGGCAGCAGGTTCGTGGCGAGGAACGGCCACGCGCCCTGGTTCTCGGGCTCGTCCTGCGCCCACACGAGCTCGGCGTTCGGGTACTCGGCGAGCACCGTCTGCAGCTCGTGGATCGGCAGCGGGTAGTACTGCTCGAGGCGCACGAGCGCGATCGACTCGTCGCCCGACTTCTCGAGCTGCTGCTTCAGCTCGTAGTGGAGCTTGCCCGAGTGCAGCACGACCCGGCGCACGCCGGCGCGGTCGGTGATGCGGGCGTCGTCGAGCACCTCGCGGAAGTAGCCGGTGGTGAAGTCCTCGACCTTCGAGGCCGCGCCGCGCAGGCGCAGCATCGACTTCGGGGTGAACACGATGAGCGGCTTGCGCGGGCGGGCGTACGCCTGGCGGCGCAGCAGGTGCGCGTAGTTCGCCGGCGTCGACGGCTGCGCGACGGTCATGTTGTCCTGCGCGCAGAGGGTGAGGAACCGCTCGATGCGGCCCGACGAGTGGTCGGGGCCCTGGCCCTCGTAGCCGTGGGGGAGCAGCAGCACGACGCTCGAGCGCTGCGACCACTTCTGCTCGCTCGAGGCGATGAACTCGTCGATGATCGTCTGCGCGCCGTTCGCGAAGTCGCCGAACTGCGCCTCCCAGAGCACGAGCGCGTCGGGGCGCTCGACCGAGTAGCCGTACTCGAAGCCCATCACCGCGTACTCCGACAGGAACGAGTCGTAGATCGACAGGCGCGCCTGGTCGTCGTCGAGGTTCGCGAGCGGGATCCAGTTCTGGTCGGTGCGGCGGTCGTGCAGCAGCGCGTGGCGCTGCGTGAACGTGCCGCGGCGCGAGTCCTGGCCGCTCATCCGCACCGGGGTGCCCTCGACGAGCAGCGAACCGAGCGCGAGCAGCTCGCCGAACGCCCAGTCGATGCCGCCCTCGCGGGCCATCTTCGCGCGGGCGTCGAGCACGCGCTGCAGCTTCGGGTGCACCGTGAAGCCGTCGGGCACGTTCTCGTGGGCCTCGCCGATGAGCTCGACGACGTCCTTCGGGATCGCGGTCGAGCTCGGCACCGAGCCGTGCGTCTCCTCGCGGGCGCCGACCGTCGACAGCTCGGCGGCGGTGATCGACTCGGTGTGCGAGTCGTGGGTCTCGGCGAAGGCGCGCTCGAGCTCCGAGTGGAAGTCGGCCTGCGCCTTCTCGAACTCCTCCTGCGAGAGGTCGCCGCGGCCGACGAGGTTCTCGGCGTAGATCTTGCGCACCGAGCGCTTCGCCTCGATGAGGTCGTACATCAGCGGCTGCGTCATCGACGGGTCGTCGCCCTCGTTGTGGCCGCGGCGGCGGTACGACACGAGGTCGATGACGACGTCGCGGTTGAACTTCTGGCGGTACTTGAACGCGAGCTGCGCGACGTGCACGACCGCCTCGGGGTCGTCGCCGTTCACGTGGAACACCGGCGCCTGGATCGACTTCGCGATGTCGGAGCAGTACATCGACGTGCGGGCGTCCTGCGCCGAGGTGGTGAAGCCGACCTGGTTGTTGATGATCACGTGGATCGTGCCGCCCGTGCGGTAGGCGCGCAGCTGCGACATCTGCAGCGTCTCGTAGACGACGCCCTGGCCGGCCATCGCGGCGTCGCCGTGCACGAGCACCGGCAGCACCGAGTGGTCGCCCTCGCCGAGGCGGTCCTGCTTGCCGCGGACGATGCCCTCGAGCACGCCGTTCACGGCCTCGAGGTGCGAGGGGTTCGCGGCGAGGTAGATCGGCAGCTCGCCGCCGTCGGGCGAGGTGTAGGTGCCCTCGATGCCGATGTGGTACTTCACATCGCCGGTGCCCTGCACGCGGCCCGCGGTCGAGCCCTCGAACTCGCGGAACACCTGGTCGTAGGTCTTGCCGGCGACGTTCGCGAGCACGTTGAGGCGGCCGCGGTGGGCCATGCCGATCGCGATCTCGCTGAGGTCGGCGTCGGCCGAGTCCTGCGCGATCTGGTCGAGCAGCGGGATCACCGACTCGGAGCCCTCGAGCGAGAAGCGCTTCTGGCCGACGTACTTCGTCTGCAGGAACGTCTCGAACGCCTCGGCCTGGTTGA